>NCAP01000015.1 GCA_002255495.1 Rhodospirillales bacterium 20-60-12
CGATATCGAACTGCAAAGTGGGGCCATCAGTGCAACCGCGTTGAATATCAATGCGGGCGGCAGCCTGGTCGGCTACGGCACGGCAAGTGCGAGCGTGATAACGGCGAACGGGTTGCTCGAAGCACAAGGCGGCGTGCTCACCTTGGCCGGTAGCGTGGCAGGCACCGCAGCACTCAGCGTCGCATCCTTCGCCGGCCTGGAAGTTGCGGGGCCCACAACTAATAATATTGATCTGCTGGGCAGCAATGCCGCAGTGACATTGGATCAGGCAGGCAGCCTGTTCACCGGCACGATTGAGAATTTCGGCGGCGCCGATCAAATCCTGATCAATGGCTTCGCCGGTGCAACGGCGTTTTTTGCCGGCAATGAATTGACCATCAGCAATCCGACCAGCTCGATCACCCTGAATGTGGCCGGCAGTTTTGCACCGAACGGATTATCCGCCAACGTGACGACGTTGGGACAGACCTTGATTGAACTTGCACCGTCAAGCCAGGCGCTGACCATCACTGCACCAGGGACTTTGCAGGCTGACCCGGGTATCGTCACATCGCTCAGCGGATTTCAGATTACCGACTCGCTCGATAGCAACATCACCCTGCAGGTCAGCGACGCTTATGGCGTGCTCGCCGCCATTGCCGCCGGCAGTGCTGTGGTGCAAGGCAGCGGGACCGACACGCTGAGCATCACCGGCAACGTGACCGATATCAATCAGGTTCTGGCAGGGCTGGAATATCGCGGACCCAATCCCGGCATTAACGCCGATACGATCGTTGTGATCGGTGCAGCTTCGTCGGGCAATGCCAGCGCACTGAGCGAAGTGCGGATCGATCAGCCGGCCAGCTTCGCCCTGCCCGGCTATGCTCTGCTGCAACCCGGCACAGCGGGCGTGCTGAACGGTGTCAGCGTCGTGAAACCCGACGCGCTGGCGGGCGAGACCTATAGCGTGACACTCAGCGACCCAAGTGCGGTCATCAGCGAAAACGGCGTCACCGGCAGCGGCACCAGCCTGGTCAGCTTCACCGGTGATCTGGCGAGCGTGAACGCCGCACTCGCGGGCATCAGCCTGACCGGAACGGCCGATCAAATTCTGACATTGAGCGTGAATGACGGGCTGGGCGAAACCACCACAGGGTTCCTCCGGCTCGATGTGAATAATCCGCCGACGATCAGCGGGTCCGCCAGTTTTGTCGGCGCCGATGGTTTGCCCGTCGGCAGCCTGGGGCTCAGCATTACCGATAATTACGCAACCGATGCGGGCCAGACCGTCAGTGTGACACTAGCCGATACGCTCGGCACGTTGGCGACCAGCGGCGGCGGTGCGACGGTGAGCGGCGATAACTCAACGGCAATTACTTTGACCGGATTGGTCGGGCAGATCAATGCCGGGCTGAACGCATTGACTTACACCGGCCCATCGCAAGGCTATACCAGCGATGCGGTTGATATCACCGTCACCGATGCATCGAGCCATAGTAGCAAAGGCACCATCCATTCGGCGCCGCCCGATCCGCCGCGCCTGACCACACCTGGCGCCATCGCGGTCGGGCTTGGCATTGAAAGTCCGGTCGATGGGGTGAGCGTGCAAGCCGGCGCGAACGACCCGAGCTCGGCGCTGATTACCGTCGATCTGACCGACACGATCGGCACATTGGCCGTTAAATTATCCTCAGGCGTCAAGGTGAAGGGTAACAAGAGCGATAATTTGTCGCTCACCGGAACGGCGGCCGCGTTGAATACTGCATTGTCTTCCCTGATCTATACTGGTGGTAAGAAAGGCGGCACGATTTCAAGCGTCGATGATATTAAAATCACCGCCGTTCAAAGCGGCGCCAGCGTACATTCGAACATCAATGTCGGCGCCCCGGTCACGAATGATCCGAATTTCCCGCTAGATCAACCGGTGTCGCTGATCTATGGCGCCAATACCGCGGCCTTGTTGCAATGGGACCAAGGCGGCAGCGCCTATGTTGGCACGCTCTATGTCGATCTGCCAGGCTATTATCCGGGCTTCGAATCAGGCCCGCCGCCGGTGCAAATTCAGTTCCAGCCCTATAACGGCAACCTCGCCGGCAGCAATGGCTCAGATATTATGAGCACCGCCAATCAGGTCGAGAAATACGCGCCCCTCAAGGGTAGTTGGCAGAGTATCGGTATGCCTATCGATAATATATCGCCCCTGTCATTGCAGCCGGTCTATCTGACCGGGACCGACTACAACGCCGCACAAACCGACACGACCACCTATATCTTTACCAGCTCGTCATCGGTCACCGGCTTGCTGCCGGACCGCCGGGTGACGGTGGTGTTCAACAAGCCCGGCGCAATCAGCATCAAAGGGCCAAAAATCAAACTGACAACGCCACCGACACCGCCCACGCCACCAACCCCAACGCCAAAACCGACACCAACGCCCCCCACACCACCCCATCATGGCGGCGGCATGGGTGATACGCATCTGACGACATTCGATGGCCTGCATTATGATTTTCAAGGTGCGGGTGAATTCGTGCTGGCGAAATCCACGGCACCGGGCGATTCATTCCAGATTCAAATCCGCCTGCAACCTTGGTATAACAGTGCCACCGTATCGGTGATGACCGAAATTGGAGCTTCTGTCGGCACGCATCGCGTCACCTTCGATGCGAATCGCATCAATGCCGTCTGGGTCGATGGTCAGGCGGTGAGCCTGTCGGCCAATGCGCCCTACGAACTTGGCGCGGGCACTCTGGACCAGCTCTCCAGCACATCCTGGCAAATCCTGTGGGATAGCGGCGAGGCCGCCACGATCACCAAGGTCGATGGCTATCTGAATATCAGCACGTCCCTGCCGGCCAATGCACAATCGGGCAGCGTGCAGGGCCTGCTCGGCAATTTCAATGGTAACCCGGCAAACGATCTGGCCTTGCCGAACGGCACAGTGCTGCCGCAACCGCTCAGCTTCGCCCAGCTTTACACCCAGTTCGCCGATGCCTGGCGGATCAGCCAATCATCCTCGCTGCTCGATTACGGCGCGGGGCAGAGCACCGGCACATTCACCGACCTGAGTTTTCCGGCCGATAATGTCGTGCTCAGCAATGTGCCGCAGAATATCTACCAGAATGCGGTATCGCTGGTGACCGCCGCCGGCATTACCGACCCCGGCGTGGCGCAAGGTGCGATCGAGGATTATCTGCTGACCGGCGATAGCAGCTTTATCAGCTCGGCCGCGCAAAACGGGCAAAGCCAGTCCTCCAGCGCGCTGCTCGAAAATCCCGTCAATCCGAATCCGGTAACCGAATTGGGCATTGGCGCCAATTCAGCGATCATGACCGACAACGCCACCGGCACGACTGACGTGGTATTCACCATCTATGCCACCGCCACATCGGCGAGCGCGCAGATCGTCGATTACGGTCTGGCCGATCTGGGCAACAACTATATCAGCGCAGCTTATTTCTACAGCAATCTGCCGCCCAGCGGCAGTGTGACGATTGCCGCCGGTGCGACCAGCACCAGCCTGACCATCGCGGTGCCGACCTCGATTGGGGATGTTGCCGCCGAGACTTTGGCCATCACGATCAGCTCGCCCAGCGGTGCCGCCATTGCCGCACCTTTGGCCCAAGTCGAGTTGGTGAATGCCGCGACCGTGGCGGGCGTTGCGGCTATACCGCTGTTCGAAGACGCATCGCGAATTGGCTCGCTCACCGGCAGCGGCACCTTGTTCACGCTGAATCTGGGGACATTCGCTGAGGGAACCATCCCATCGGGCTTGGCGGTCGATATCGTCAATGGCGGCTCTGGCCAGGCAAACTCGCTCTATGGTCTGCTCGGTGAGACGGGCAATGGCGTAATCAGCTTCGCAGGCGGGCTTGGGCCGATCGTCGGGCTCGGCGCGGGCGCGAGCGACCAGCTCAATTTCAATCTCGATACCTCGAATACCGGTGCCGTCAGCGAAATTCTGACCTTTTCGGCCAACCAGCTGAATGACAGCGGCTTCAATGCGAACCTTGGTGTTTACACATTGGCGATCGACGCGACGGTGATCGAAGCCCCCGATATCATTGCCCCGAATTATGACATCGTTCTGGCGGGAACAAGCTCGCCGCTCGGCGGGCTGAGTGTGACGGCTTATGACACCAATGCGTTGGCCGGCGATGTCGCGGTGACAATTTCCGATCAAAGCGGATTGCTCTCGGTGAATGCCGGCTCGGCGAGTGTTTCAGGTGAAAACACGCAATATCTGACGATCGCGGGGAATTTCACCGCGGTCAATGACGCGTTGGCGTCGCTCTCTTATTCGGGCACACGCAATGATATTGTCGATGTCAGCGCCAGTCTGGCCGGCCTGGGCAGCGTAACAAGCGCCTTCACAGTCGATGTCAGTGCACCGATTACGCTGGCCGGTCCGGGCGCGCTGATTGCCGCACCCGGTGCACCCGCGAGCCTCTCTGCGATCAGTCTGATCGATTCCGATGCCCTGGCATTCAACAAGAATTTCACCGTGACATTGAGTGACGGGGTCGGCACTTTGTCGGCCAATGCGCTCGATGGCGGCGCGATCAGCGGCGCCGGGGCGACGATTACGCTGAGCGGGAATATCACCGCAATCAACGCGGAATTGGCGAGTGCGACCTATCAATCAGCGCTGCCCGGCACCGACACGATCACGCTTTCAGCCAGCGACAATGTCGGCGACAAAATGCAGGGCAGCATCCTTGTCGTCGCGCCGCAACCTGGTGTGGAAATTACCCCTGCACTGACCTCGCAGACGCTGTCCGCCAATGACACGACGGCGGTGGTATTCTCCATCGCCAGTTCGCAAAGCCTCAGCGCCAACGGGACCTACGGATTTGTCGGCGATCTCGGGGGCACCAGCATTGCCAGCGGCACAGTGATATTGACGCCGAACAGCCCGGCCAATGGATTTACCATCGATGTGGTCGGCGGGCTTAGCGAATATGTCAGTGATCCGTTGAGCGTCGCGCTGGTGAGTTTGGGCGGTGCGGGAAGCATCACTTTACCTGAAGCCGTGACCACTCTGGTCAATAACATACCGGTCGTCGGTGTGCCGGCTCTGCCGATAATCATCAATGATTCGCCGATCGGCGTGCTGAGCAATGACGGCAATATTTATAATTTCGATGTTGGAGTCCTGACCAAAGGGGAGACGATTTCACCGATCATTCTGGGAATCGGCAACGGCGCCCCACCGGGCGGGGATCTTCTATCGGCAAGCCTGACCAGTTCAGGCGACAGCGCCATCGGCCTGACCAACCTGCCGTCCGGTTTCTCCGGCCTCTTCGCCGCCGCCGATCCGACATTCTCAGTGTCGATCAATACGTCTTTGGCCGGTGATTTCAGTAAATCGATCACCCTCACCCCGAGCCAATCCAATGAGAGCGGCTATAGCGGCACGCTCGCACCGGTGGTTCTGAACATTACCGCCGAGATTCCATGTTTTGCCGCCGGCACGGCTATACTCACAGAATCCGGGCCGGTCGCCGTGGAGCAATTACAGGTTGGGGACAAGCTGGTGCGCCGCGCGGGCGGGCTCACCGAAATCATCTGGATCGGCTGGCGCAAGATCAATATTCTGCGGCACAAGCGGCCTGCCGCCGTGCGGCCGGTTTTGATCCAGGCGGGCGCAATCAGCAACGGCGTGCCGGCGCGGGATTTGCTGCTCTCGCCGGATCACGCCTTGGCGCTGGGCGGCCATCTGATCCCGGCGAAAGCGCTCATCAACGGCGTCACGATCCGCCAACTCGCTGTGCCCAGCATCATGTATTTCCATATCGAGACCGCACAGCACGATGTCATTTACGCTGAAGGCACACCGGCCGAGACATATCTGGACAGCGGCAATCGGTGGCATTTCGCCAATGGCGGCGCAGCCGTGACATTGCACCCGGATTTTGCCGCGCGGGACCGGGCCGCACGCAGCTGCGCGCCGGTGGTGGAATCGGGCCCCTATGTCGAGACGATCAGGCGGCTGATCTTGGCGCGGGCGCAAATTCCGCTCACCGACGATCCGGCGCTCAAAATCCAGCGCAAATCCGGCCAGGCCATTATCAAAAGCCGCAGCGCGGTGCCCGGCGAATTACAGCCCGACCCGCGTGACCGGCGCCGCCTCGGCGTCAAAATCGCGCGCCTCGCGATCGGCGGCAAGGTCATTCCGCTGGATCATCCCCATCTCGACCAAGGCTGGCATGGCATCGAGGCCGATGGACGATGGACCGACGGTCGGGCGATCATTCCCGCCGCATTGATGGCGGGCAGCACCGATATCGAGATCGAGCTGGCCGGCACCACGGTCTATCGGCAATGAGCAACGCATAGATCGATAAAATGGGCATAGAGCGTGTCGTTGCACACGATCACGCTCCAACCATCGATCGGCAGCGGAAAATCATGAGTCCTATTGCAACTTGAGGTTGATCGTATTACCGTAGAGGTTGTATTCATTCATATGTCCTGACACTAAAGGCAGTATTTGTGCGGTCTCGCGTCGAACAACAGAGATTTAACGGTCGGTCAGAGACAAAAATTGCGTTCACGGGATGAGGGTCATTTTGTCAGCGCGCCGCGCATGAGAATATGCCCCCTTCCAGCATCAGCGCGCCGTCCCGCGCCACAGGCGCCGATCAATTCACCCCAGATTCAAGCGCCTGCATCCGGCTTTAGAGAGGATATTTGATGGCCAGCACAATCACCGGCACCGTCACGAACACCGTCACGTTCGGACAAGGCGGTTATGGCAGTGCGCTGAGCCTGACCTCGACGGGTGATATATCGCCCTCGGCAGCCTCAGCGACCGGGGTTTACCTGCCGCCGCATCAAGCAATTGCCAGTTTGATCAATGACGGGACGATCGGCGCCGGCAATGGTGCGCCTTCGACATCCCTGGCGGGGGGAACCGGCGGCACCGGAGTGAGTATTGCGGGCTCGATCAATCTCACTAATTCGGGCTTGATTTCCGGCGGCATCGGCGGTTCGGGCTATTACGGCGGCAATGGCGGGCTCGGTATCGACATTCTGGGCTCTGGTTCGATGTCCAACCTCTCGATCATCACCGGTGGCGCCGGTTACGGCAACGGGGTGGCCATCAATATCGGCGGCAGCGGCGGCACAGGCATCGAACTGCGCGGCACCTATGCGACGATGAGCAATAACGACCTGATCGAAGGTGGAGCCGGCGGCGCTGGATATTTTGGCGGCAATGGTGGTGTGGCGGTCACCATCAGCAACGGTGATCTGCTGATCAATAGCGGCACGATCACCGGCGGCGCCGGCGGTGTTGGCGGCGGGCCAGGTTTGGGCGGCACCGGCGCTGTCGCTGTTCTGCTGGACGGCGGCACATTGGTTGATACCGGCACGATCAGCGGCGGGGCCGGTGGGGCCAATGCCGTCGCCATCCAGTTCGGCACGCTGACCAGCACATTGGAGATCGCGCCCAACGCCGTGATCGAGGGCAATGTGGCGGCATCGGCAAGCGCCCATGACATTCTGGCACTCGCCGGCGGGCAAGGGTCCCTCTCAGGCATGGGAACCAGTTTTACCGGCTTTGGCGGCATGGCGTTCGAGCCGAGCGGCGCATGGCAGGTTGCAGGCAGCTATAGCGCCTTCACATCATTGCACAGCATCACCGGCTTTACCCTCGGCGACACGCTCACCCTCGCCGGATTCACCGAAACATCGGATATCTATGTCAATGGCGCGGGCTTGGAGATCGGCAATGCATTCTCGACGATCACATTGGCCCTGATGGGTAATTTCACAACAGCGGATTTCGCGGTCGCGACATCGGGCGGCGCAAGCACGGTCGCCTTCTCAAGCGCCGCACCCTGCTTCACCGCGGGCACCCGCATCCTGACGATCGAGGATGAAATCCCTGTCGAGGACCTACAGCCCGGCGACGAATTGGTCTTGCATGGCGGCGGCAGCGCGAAAATCATTTGGATCGGCCGGCGCCATGTGAATATCGCCGGCCATGCTCATCCAAATCTGGTGGCCCCCGTGTTGATCGAGGCCGGCGCCATACTCGATGGTGTGCCGAAACGCGACCTCATCGTCTCGCCCGACCATGCCATTTTTCTGGGCGGACATTTGATCCCGGCCAAGGCCCTGATCAACGGCGCCACGATCCGGCAATGTTCGCGGCAAATGGCGGTCACCTATTTTCACATCGAACTGGCCGATCATGCCGTGATCTATGCCGAAGGCACGCCGGCAGAGACCTATCTCGATACCGGCAACCGCGGCGCGTTCGAACAGGCCGGGATGCGGGTCATCAACCATCCCGTACGGGCGCAGGCTTTGCGCACGCAACTCAGCTGCGCGCCGTTTGCCGAGCATGGCAAAGCGGTCGAGACTGTGCGTGCGCAAATCATCCGCCGCGCCGACATCCAGACCACGCGTGAGCCGGGCCTCGCGATCATCAACCGCGCGGATGGCAGCGTCCTGATCAAGTCCAGATGCGGCGTGCCAGGGCATATTTTAGCCGATCCGCGGGACTGCCGCGCGCTGGGCGTCAAGATTTCCGCAATCCGGGCCGATGCCGAGACAATCAACCTGGCCGACCCCGCCCTCGCCGAAGGATGGTATGACCTTGAGCCGGACGGAATCTGGACGAACGGCCACGCCCTCATCCCGGCCAAATTGGTCAAAGGCCGGACCATACGGGTCGATCTCGCCGCAACCGCCACTTACATCGTGCCACCCACGCAAATTGTGCCTGAGCCGCCGAAGATCCGGCGCCGGGCGTAGCCCAGGCGACGAAAAAATTGCCGACCACATCATTATCATCGCATCTCCTGATCCAAATTCTGGAGACGTATTTTCAATTGCTCTGGTCAAGTGTAACCACATAGCTCGACTTGTTTTCCATAAGCGGTGGCTCATCGCGAGACTGTCCAAGGTTTCGCCAAGCGGCATTTGCCTCGCATGAGCTCGAGCGTGATGCGTTATCACGCACCCGCTCAAGCCATATTTTTCCGATCAATATTGGTTTAGGATGCGCCGGTCATGGATGAATTATGCAACGAACTCCAAGAGGATCATCCCTTTGTCTCAATCCCAAACGCTGCATCTGGCTGACATCTCCGCCCCGACACCCACGATAGAAAGCCTGGCCGCGGACCGTGCGACCATTGAATCGCTGCTCGATCAGGGCGATCGGCCGGCCGCTTTGGCGGCGTGGGACCGGCAGCGGCGGGCCTATGCCACTTGGTCGCAGCTGGCTTTCTTGCGGTTCCAGCAGGACACGGAAGATCAGCACGCCGTGGCGATGCGCGCGCTGGCCGATGAGCTGGGGCCGGTCGCGATCGGCCATGACAGCGCGATCAAGCGGCGTTTGCTGGCCGACCCCGATCGCGCCGGGCTGGAAGCCGCCATGGGCGCACATATCGTGCGGTTATGGCAGGCCGATATTACCACTTTCAATGATAGAATCGCGGCAAGGCTGGAGGAGGAAAACCGGCTTGCCGCCGCCTATACCGCATTGACATCATCGGCGCGGTTGGAAATCGATGGGCATATCGTCAATCTATCCGGCTTGCAGCCCTTCAGCGAACATCTCGACCGGGCAACGCGGTACCGTGCGGCGCACGTGGCATCGGCCTTCTACGAGGAAAATGGCGCGGCACTCGATGATATTTTTGATCAGATGGTCCGCGTGCGGACCGCAATGGCGCGCGAGTTGGGCTATCCGAGTTTCACCGAACTCGGCTATCAGCGTATGCGGCGGACCGATTATGATGCGGCGGATGTCGCGCGTTACCGCGATCAAATCCTCGCCCAGGTTGTGCCGCTCCTGGCCCGGTTGCTAGAGGCGCGCCGCGCCGACCAAGGCTGGGATATATTGTATGTCTGGGACGAGCCCTTGATGGACCCCTTGGGCAATCCCGCGCCACGCGGCGACCATGATCAATTGGTTGAAGCCGGACAGATCATGTTCGACCGAATGGACCCTGGCATGGGGGCGTTTTTCCGGCGGATGAATGAGGGTGGGTTTCTCGATTTGAAAACCCGCCCGACGAAAGCGCCGGGCGGATTTTGTGAAACATTTCCGACCGTCGGCATGCCGGTTATTTTTGCCAATTTCAACGGCACGCACCAGGATATCGGCGTCTTTACCCATGAGATGGGCCATGCGTTACAATTTTTCGCAAGCCGCAACCTACCCTGGATCGACATGCTGTCACCGACCATCGATGCCTGTGAAATTCATTCCATGGCGCTTGAGATGTTGACCTACCCGCATATCGGCCTGCTCTTGGGGCAAGATATGGCGCAGCGTTTCCAGCGGATGCATCTGGAAACATGTCTGCATCTCTTGGTCGGCTGCGCGCTGGGCGATCATTTCCAGCACGAGATTTATGCCAATCCTGACGCGAGCCCCGCCGAACGGCACGCGATCTATCGCGCGCTCGAACAACGTTACATGCCGTGGCGTAATTATGGGGATTTGGCCTATGCGGCGGCGGGAACCACCTGGCAGCAGGTGCTGCATTTTTATGAAGTGCCGTTTTATTATATCGATTATGCTTTGGCCTGTTGTTGCGCCATGCAGTTCTGGGTGAAGGCCAAGAGCGATCCGCAAGCGGCACTCGCAGATTATCTTGCACTCTGCGCGCGCGGCGGTTCGGCCTCCTTCAGCGATCTGGTGGCCTCAGCGGGGCTGGTTTCACCTTTCTCCTCCGGCGCGCTGGATGCTGTGGTGCAGCAGGCAGCGGCCGCGCTTGAAGGGAATTCAATTTAACAATTCGATCAAGGCGTTTGATATGCGGTTCATGTTGGTCAGTATCTTGATGGCGATTTCAATGGCCGCCACCGCGCGAGCCGAGCCGCCGCCTTCGATTAAGATCGGTCAATTGACCATCGAGACCGCTTTGCAAATGGCCCGCGCCGCGCTCGATGAATGCCGCAAGGCGGGGTATCAGGTGGCGGTGACGGTCGTTGACCGGGATGGTGTGACGCAGCTTTCCGAGCGCGATACGCTGGCAGCCCCCGTCGCCAGCACAATCAGCTTCGAGAAAGCCTATACCAGCGCGATGTTCGAGGCCAAAGGCAGCGATTTGGCAAAATTCCCCGATCGGGCGGGGCTTGGCAGCGCCAATGCCCATTTGCTGTTCAGCGCGGGGTCCGTGCCGATCAAGGCCGGTGGCTATTTTTACGGTGCCATCGGCGTCAGCGGCACGCCCAGCGGCGCGCTAGACGAGCAATGCGCGCAGGCCGGGCTGAACGCGGTCAGCGACGCATTGGAAATGCAGTAGATCTGGCGCGCGCTGAGGGTATAAAAGGACGCAAATCAGGGGGCGAAACCATATGAGCCGCATCCGTTTACTCGTGGGGACCAAAAAAGGCGCATTCATCATGACCGCAGATGGCGCGCGCGAGGACTGGTCGATATCCGGCCCGTTTTTCCCTGGATGGGAAATCTATCACGTGAAAGCCTCGCCGGTGAATCCGGACCGGATTTACGCCTCGCAAAGCTCGGGCTGGTTTGGCCAATTGATCCAGCGCTCGGACGATGGCGGCGTAACTTGGAACGCTGTCGGCAATGATTTCCAATATGACGGCGTGCCAGGCACACACCAAAATTTCGATGGCACCAAGCAGCCCTGGGCATTCAAGCGAGTGTGGCATCTCGAACCATCACTGACCTGTGCCGAGACCGTTTATGCCGGGGTTGAGGACGCCGCACTTTTCAAATCGAGCGATGCCGGGGCAAGCTGGCAGGAGCTTTCGGGCCTGCGCCGACACGAAACAGGATCGGCCTGGCAACCCGGTGCCGGCGGCATGTGCCTGCACACCATCATTCTCGATCCAACAAATCCAGACCGCATGTTCATTGCGATTTCAGCAGCCGGCGCGTTTCGCACCGACGATGCCGGCCAAAGCTGGCGGCCGATCAATCGTGGCCTTGTTTCGAGCTTCATGCCCGATCCCCATGCCGAGATCGGCCATTGCGTGCATCACATCGCCATGCATCCGGCCCGGCCGAACAGCCTGTTCATGCAAAAACATTGGGACATCATGCGTTCGGATGATGCAGGCGATTCCTGGTTTGAAGTGAGCGGCAACCTGCCTACCGATTTCGGATTTGTTATCGACGTGCATGCCCACGAACCCGAGACCCTCTATGTCGTGCCGATCAAGAGCGATACCGAGCATTTTCCCTTGGATGGAAAATTGCAGGTCTTTCGCAGCCGCAGCGGTGGCCATGATTGGGAGCCGCTGGTCAATGGCCTGCCCCAGGAGAATTGTTATGTGAACGTATTGCGAGACGCCATGGCGATCGATCGCATGGAATCCTGCGGCATTTATTTCGGCACCACCGGCGGTCAGGTTTATGTCTCGGCTGATTCAGGGGATCATTGGCAGACCGCGGCCCAGAATCTGCCTGCAGTGCTCTCGATCGAAGTGCAAACTTTGCCGTGAATACGCTCATCCATGTTGAGCTGCCAGCCAGCCTTGGCCTGATCGCGCGCGCCGATCGGCATGTGGCTCTCAGCGTGCCCGCCCCGGTGACGCAGCGGCGGATTCTCGATGCGCTGGAAGCGCTTTATCCGGTTCTGCGCGGCACCATCCGCGATCAGAGCAGCCAGGTCCGCCGCCCGTTCATCCGGTTCTTTGCCTGCAAAACCGACTTATCGCATGAGCCCCCCGATGATCCTCTGCCGCCGGGCATTTGCGACGGCACGGAGATGTTCCTCATCGTCGCCGCCATTGCTGGTGGATGATGCATCACGACACTCAAAATGTCGCCAGCGCATCGACATTGATAAAACTGCCGGCGCGGGTATGGCCAGGGATCGGGTGGAATTGCACGCCGGCTTGAATATCCAGCGACAAAATCGTGCCGAGCGTGTAGTTGGCGCCTAAGCCCAGGCTGGCCAGATCGGTCGATGCGGGATTTCCCGGCTGGGTTTTCACGTCAAATACATGGGCATAATCGAAAAATATATCGGGCCGCAGCGCATCCGGGCCGATTCCACCTGAAATCCGCGAGAGCAGCGTGAACGGTGGCGCGCGCAATTCATTGCCGATCACCACACCTTCGCTGCCGCCGGCAATATCGGTCGGGTAGCCGCGCACACTGCCAAAGCCGCCGATGCTGAGCTGCTCGCTGGGCAACAAATTACTGCTCGCCACCTGCGCTGTCAGGCGGGCCCGCCAGATAAAGCCGCGCGGCAGGGCGGTCAGCCGTTCAACATCGAGCCGGGCATAGACATACTCGGCGCGGGCGTAATAAGTGCCGCCATTATTGGCCCCGGGCTGAAAGGCAGAGTTGGTATTGCCGCCGGTCAAGCCGCCGGGGCTGAGCACCAATTGCGGCACCAGCGTGGTCTGGCCGTAATGATCGCGCAGAGTGGCGCTATAGGTGATCGGAAATTGATCGATCTCGGCACTCGATGTTGAAACGGTCGCGCCGCCGAAAGCGATGTTGTTGTCACTGGTTTTATAATCATAACCCAGACTGATCTGCTGGATCAGCCCGTGCCAGTCCGGCAACGGATGATCGAAGCGCAGGCTCGCCTGGCCGCTGTGGCCGACATTGACGAAACCACTGGGCAGACGAGGAACAACCCGTTCATAATCGCCGAAAATGCGGATCGTATCGCGTGAGGCGAGCGGAATGGTCAGGCTGATCGAATGGGCCAGATAGCGCGGCAGGTTTGTGCCGCTGGCAAACAGATGCGGATCGCGCAAAAAATCATCGCTGGTGGTGAATTGATAGCCCAGCAAAATACCCCGCCCCAGCACATTGCCGGTCAGTAGGCCAAGCTTCCAGCGATCATCGCCGGTTAGCGCATTGCCCGCATTATCAAAGCCGATGGTCGCGGCGAGCGGCAATTGATCATGCACGACCAGATTGAGATTGGTGGTGCCTGCCACGGCTCCTGGCGAGGCCAGCAGATCAACCCGGCGGAACGGATTTTCGTTCAGCCAGGCCAGATCCGATTCGA
Organism: Rhodospirillales bacterium 20-60-12; assembly: GCA_002255495.1. GTDB lineage: Bacteria > Pseudomonadota > Alphaproteobacteria > Acetobacterales > Acetobacteraceae > 20-60-12. The sequence goes on from NCAP01000015.1 coordinate 13,950, forward strand.
CCCGGTTGATATTGATCGTCTGACCCGGCTTGACCCGCAAAGCGGATTTGATCTGCGCGCTTGAGAACCAATGATTATCCCGCACGGTCACGGCGCCGACGCGATATTCAAACACCAGATATTGCACAACGCCGGTTGCGATATTTTGCGGCGGCAGCACGACATCGACAAACGGATGGCCCTCGGCGCGATAGAGCAGAATGATCCGCGCTTCGATGGCATTTAACGTCGCCATGCTCGCCGGCGCGCCGATAAAGCCCAATAAAATCGCGCTGAGTTGTGGCCCGAACGCGACATCCTCGCCACTCACGCCCGGGTTGTTCACCCCGGCCGGAACAAGCAATGACGGTGCGCCGACCAGCCGGAGCCCGAGCAAGCGCGGCACAATGATACGCGGGCTGCCCGGCGGTGCGGCAGGCGGCGGCGGCACGACAATCCGCGGGGCTTGCAGAGGTTTGAGAACCGGTGGCGCCAGCTGATTATAATTTTGCGCCAAAGCAGGTGCGGCCAGCGACAATGACGCAGCCCAAATGCCTGCCGTGAGGCAGTGTCGAGCCATTAGCTTGCTCATGGCGCGCTCGCGGTGGTGATACCGATGATAAAGGGCTTGCCGCTGGCACCACTTGGTTGCACCGCGCTGACCGCACCCGCGACCACCACGGGTGTGAGTTTGGTCGGTTGTAGTTTGGCCGCTATGGAGCCGACCGCGGCTGTGGGTTTGGCGCTGGTTTTCGGCGTGGTGGGCGTGGCTGTCATTTTATTCGCGATGCTGCTCGGGCCGGTCGCCGTTTTGCTGCCGGTATCGGTTATTTTCGGTGTTGCAACGGTCGGCTTGGCGGGGCTTGTCGTGGCGGACTTGGCCGGCATTGTCACAGATGATGTTTTTGCCGCTGCCGAAATTGTTGCAACCGTGGACGGCTTTGCCGCTGTTGTGGTCGACACCTTGCTGGATGAGGCCGCGCCAGTCGTTTTTGCAGCACTGCTGGTCGCCGGTGTTTTCGCCGCCGCCTGTGAACTGCTCGATGAACTTGACGAACTCGAGTCCGTTGCTGGCGCAGTCTGTGTTGCGAAATTCTGGCTCGCCGCGGCGGTATCAAGCAAAGGTTGATTTGCGGGATTGGCCGCAGCCGTTACGGCCCCAGCCATGGCGGTTGCAGCCGCCGCCGCGGCATCATTGAGCGCCGACGTGGTATCCCCCGCGCTATTGGCGGCACTCGCTGTACCGGCCGCGCCGCTTGCGGCATTGGTGGCCCCGATGATCGTATCGAGTGCGGCGCTGATCGCGCTCGATGCGGAATCGGTCGCGCTGCTGGACGAAGCGGGGATCACCGCAAGCGCGCCCGCCGAAGGCGAGGCGCCGACGCTGTTATCAATTCCCGTCAAGGCCGATATCAACGCCGCGACGCCGGTGCTCGTGGCGGGTGTGGCCGGTGCGGTCGCTGCGGCACTGCCCGGGCTCAATGCAGCTGCAGCCGCATCGGCGGCAGCAGAGGTCCCATTTCCTATGGCGGAAACAGCCTTACCCGTGGAGATATAGTCGCTGAACATGGAACTTGCAGCGCCGGCCGTCGGGCTTGCCGCGGCAGGAGCCGCAGGTGTCAGGCTGGTCGCCACCGTGTAGCTCTGCATCATCTGATAATCCTGCGATCCGGCAAAACTCGTCTGGCTGCCATCGGCGCTGTTATATTGGCCTGCCGGTCCGGATGCAGCGGCGACGGCCGTTCCCACCGCCGTGAAAGCGGCGCTGAACGCAGCTTTCGCCGTCGCTTCGACTGAGGTCTGCGTGCCCAGCGCCATATCGCCATTTGGATTATTGATGGTGCTGCCTGTCAGCCCCGTGTCCGGCGTGCTCGGCACGACCGGTGCAGGTGCTGCCGGCGTGACCGAGACCAGACTGGCGGTCGGTGAATACGAGCTTATGCCCAAGGATGGCCCGGTGCTGCCATTGGCGTTGAGCAATGAATTGGACAGCGGTGCAATGGCATTCACGCTGGCGTCACCGGGCGTGCTTGCAGCTTGGGTCGTCGCAGCTTGGGTGGTCGCAGCCGGGGTGTCCGCCGTGCTAGGCGTACTCGGCGTGCTCGGGGCCGGCGGATTGAAGTTTTTACTGAACAGATTGCCTGCTGGCGTCACAGAATTGAGACCGCTATTGGCGATAATATCCTGGCCGTTGCTCAGCGGCGTACCGGCCACGGAATCTGGCGTCAGGCCGCTCGGGCCATAGCCCAGCGGATCGCTCGATCCACCGCCGCCGCCTTTGGCGGCCGGCGCTGTCGCATCATAAATGCCGCTCGTCGTCTGGCCGGAATCATAGCCTTGAACGCCCATATCCGTCGTGTAAGGGGCGGCACTGGTGCCGCCGGTGCCTTTGCCGGCCTTGGTGCCAGGCCCCGGTGCGGTAACGGTCGTTGGATTGATGGAGGCCGCACCGGCCGAGGAGATACCCGTGGCGCCGACGATCGAGCCCGACCCGAACGAGCCTGCCTGCATCCCGCCCTGTCCCGGCATGCCGGCGAACGAAGCGCCGGCCGAAGAGACCCCGGTTGCGAAAATGATCGAGCCGGGTGCGAGCCCCGTAGGCGTCAGCCCGCCTTGGCCGAACAAATCAGCGAGCGAGGTGCCCGCAGCACTGTCACTTTGCGCAGCCTGCGCCAAACTGCCGGTAGGAATGCCGTTATTCATGACGCTGTTGCTGACATTGATCGGCGCGCCATCGAGGCCGAGCGCGTCATAGCTGATCGTCGTCGTCATCATGGTGGCAGGATTCGGCAGCATGGTGTTGGTCGGATCATTGATCAAGGCAACATCCACCATCACCGAATTGCCCGCGTCAAAACCACTCAAATTGAGCGGTTTGGTCACACCATTATTGCTGCCTGCGGTTTTCGGCGCGATCGTGGATTTGCCTGCCGGCGGCGCGCGTGTGGTCAGCCCGATTTTGATCAGCTGCGCGGCCAATTGATTGGCTTTCGCAATGATGGCAGCGGCAGCCGCGGCGGCCGAATTGGTCGGCGTTTTAGGCGGTGGGTTTTTCGGCGGCGGCGGGGGGTTCTTCGGCGGCGGCGGCGGATTTTTCGGCGGCGGCGGCGGCGGTGCCGCCAAGCCCGGGAACAAGCCGGTCTGGAAAGCAAGGTAAGGCAGCGCGCGCGGAGTCGCCGGGAACGTCCAGATTGCCGGCGCAAAACCACCGAAGCGGGCGGTGCCGGTGGTGGATGAGACAGTAAATGTGCCGGTCGAGCCGCTGCCATTGCCGATCGCTTTTGACGTCGCCGACAAAGCAGGGTCGAAAAATCCGTTCGCCACACTGCCGGAGCCGACCAGTGCGCCGACATCCGCACCCGAGCCGCCGCTGACCGCACCGGCAGCATAAATATTCGTCGCGGTATCGTAATTCAGCCCGATGACGCCACCGACATAGGTCACGGCACTGCCGATACTGGGACCACCAGAGACAGCGCCTGTCGCATAACTATCGCTGACCGGGCCGGAATAATTCCACCCGACGAGCCCGCCCACGCTTTCACCATTGAGCGAACCCGTATTGCCCGCCCCAGTTCCGCCCTGCACAGTGCCGGTGGCGAAACTTTGCTTGATGGTCGCGTAATTGACCGCGACCAGACCGCCGATATTACTGCCGCTGCCGGCACTGACATTGCCCGTTGCATAGGATTGCGAAATGGTCCCGAAATTCGACGCGACCAATCCGCCAATCGTTGAATTACTACTTGTGCTGAGCACCTGCCCGCTTTCGCCAGAGAGTATGATTGTTCCGTTATTTCCACCCGCGACACCACCGATATAACTATTGGGTGCAGTCACACTGGCAGCAGAAAAACTGTTGCTGATCGTGCCATCATTATATCCAACGATGCCACCCACGCCACGGCCTTGTGGACCCGATGACGAGGTGACAGCGCCGCTGACCGTGACATTATTGATCACGCCCGCGCTATCGTTGATGCCCGCGACCGGACCGAACCCGCCGATCGGCTCACCCCCGCCAGGCGATGTTGCGGTATTGAGGATGGAGACATTGCCGAAATTGATATTCTCGATCGTCCCTGCATTATCAACGAACATCCCGAAATTCCCGCCCGTATTATCGGTGATCGAGAGATTATTGATGCTATAGCCGAACCCGTTGAGCACGCCCGCAAAACGCGAAATCGGCGTGAAATTGCCGGTGAGATTGATATTGGTATTCAGCGCGAAACTGGCACCCGGCGCGATCGCGATTTGAGTGAGATCATGTTGGCTGTCGAGCAATTGATAATAAATGAGCTTGCCCACGACATTATTATAAACGCCGCTCGGATTGGGAAAGCCCGGCGGATGATCAAACACGGTTAAAGTGCCATAAGGAATTTGAAAGCCGCCCGGCAGAAGCACATAGCCTTGGTCGGTGGCTTTACTATCGGCATATAAGGTTGCTTGCGCGCCGGTGCCGGACACCGAAATGGGTGCAGTACCGATAATATTATGCACCGCCGCAATGTTCAAAAATCCCGCCGCACTCAAGCCGTTGACGCCGCCGAAATTGGTGATGTCAATCGAGCCACTTGTCGCCAGCGCCAGCGCACCGGTTTGCCCCGCCAATTGCGTGATGGCGTTGCCGGCATTGTTCAAATTCACCGTCCCCCCTTCGAGCAGCAATTGAGAAACGACAAGCGGTACGCTCTGCCCGATCGCTGTGGGGTTTGATAATGCCAGGGTAAAATTGGGAATATTGGCAACCGCCTGATCCATCGTCAGGCTGGCGCCACTGCCGGCGAAAATAAGCGTGTTTGTGGCGTTCAATGGTATGATGCCGGTCGCGCCTATCTCGGCATCGGCCGGGGTGGCGCCCAGGCCGCTGAGATATTGCGCAAAGATCGATTTGGCGCTGGTCGATGCGCTGTTGAGCCAAACCGTATCGGCGGCAATCGCCAGCCCGGCCACGGAACCTGTTGTGCCGGCCAGCAAAGTTTGCCCGCCATCGGCGGTGAGAACCAGATTTTTGCCGGTGGCGATGCTGCCCGAGGGCAGTAAAAACTCATAACTTCCATCGGCGAAACTTGTCGCGTTACCGCTGCTGAGCAGGGAATTCAGCGCCTTGCCGTTCAACACGGCATTCACCACCTGGCCCGATTGCACGCTGCCGCCGATCGAGGCGGAACTGACCGTGCCGGAAATAACATCCGGTGCCGACGGCGCCTGCCAGGTGAGATAGGGGAACAAAGCGCCGGCCGCGATTTGCCAGGTGCCGGCGGCAAAGCCCGCTGGCAAAATACTGGATAAAGCGGCACTCGTCAGGCCCGTGCCGAACCCGCCCGCGCTGTCGGCGGTCAGCCCGCTGGTCGATTGATCCCAATAGACATTGCTGCCGGTCGCGGCACTGCCAAGGACCTGCCCGCTATCCCCACCGATTGTCACATTTTGGTCGGTGGCGGTGTCGCGGACGATGCCGATCGCCAGATCGCGCGCCAAATTGCCACCCGATACCGACCCCGCGAGGCCGCCCAATGCAACACCGTTGGCATTATTCGACGCTGCCGTGGTGACACTGCCCGCGCTATAGGAATCCTCAACCACGCCGCCCGTGATGCTGCCCGCCAGACCACCGAGTGCGACTGGACTGGTGCCGGCAGATGGTCCCGTGCCGGGCCCCTGCCAGCCGACCGCAGAGCCTGCAAAATCCTGCGCCAAAGTCCCGGCATTCTGCGCACCCACCAGGCCGCCGACATCGCCGCTGCCGGTCAGAGCGACGCTGCCGACCGCACTTGATTGCTCGATCATGCCACTATTGGCACCGGCCAGCCCGCCTGCATGGCTGATCCCGACACCACCATGGCCCGTAACCGTTCCCGACGCCGCGACCCCGGCAATGATGCCCGCATTATCCCCAGCCAGAATGCCGGTATCGCCCACGCCATTATTCGCAATCGCCGCATTGCTCAGCGTCAGATCATAAATCACCGCGGGGCTCGCCAGGGAGCTGAACAGCCCGACCGCCCCAGTGCCATTGACCGTGAGGCCGGAAATCGTCAGCCCTTGACCATATAACGTCCCCGCAAACCCCGCCGCGATAGGCGTAAAATTCGCACCTGCCGCATTGATCGCGCGGCCCAATGCGTAAATGCCGGTCTGGTTGCTCCCCAGCGCCTGCAAATTCGCCAGGGAATTCACCAGCATATAGGCGGTCACCTGCGAAGTGACGCCGGGATTAACCGCAATGCCGGCCGAATAATCGACCGGCGCCGAATAGCCGCCGGCCGGGTTATAGAAAATCGTCACATGGCCGGTGCTGCCGGCGAAATTGATCTGGCCGTTCAACGCGACAGCACCGCTGCCATCGCCGGTGTTATCGGCCCGAAGCGTGAGGCTGCCCGATCCGCTCTGCGTCACGCTGACACCGGCATTGAGGATGATATTGTGATAGGCGCTCAGCGTCAGGCTGTTCGAGCCCGACCATGCGACATTCGCGGCGATATTGATGTCACCCGCTTGCTTGCCCCCGGCACCGGTTTGCAGCGTGACATTGCCGGCCGCCAAAGCCGCCTGCAGGCTCGCGACCGTCAGCACCGAATTATCGACATTGCTGATAAAGCTCCCCGTGCCCGCCGTGGCGGTTGAGGGGCCGGTGGCCGCGATTGTCAGATTTTCGGGGTCGAGCAATAATTCACCGCCGCTGCCGCCCGGTGCATTCAGCGCAACCTGGCCGGTGAAAGCCAGATGCCCGGCGCTGGAGACTTCGACCATGCCGCCCTTGGCCTGCGCCAGGGTTGGCCTTGCATCGATATGGCCCGAAAAATCGGTCGATTTGGCAGACATGATCACGACATGGCCGCCGCTGCCATCGTGATTATGCGCAGCGAGCGTGCCGGAAACCGTGGCGGCGCCGCCGGCACTCAGCCAGATCTGACCGCCGCGGCTGGTGGTGCCGCTTGCCGCGACCGTGCCCCCGGTATTTCCCGCCATGGCATAGACATTGCCCTGCGCCGCATCGAGTGCGGCAGCGGCAGCCGCGATCTCGCCGCTTTGGCTGACATTGCCGCCGCCCGAAATCGCCACCGCGACATTACCGTCCTTCGCACCGGCATCGAGCATGACCTGATTGCCCGCGACCAAAGCCGCCGTGCCGTTGGGCGCCGTGATGCTGCCCTGATTGGCGACATTCTGACCGATCAGAACGACATCGCCTGAGGTCGATGAAATGGATCCCTGATTGAGCACGTTGCCCGGCCCGCTGCCCGCCGCACTCAGCGCGCCGCCGGCCATGAATTGCGGGTTACTGATATCGCGCGAGGAGGCAACAAAACTGCCCCCGGTGACAATTTTGCCCCCCGCACCGATCACCACGCCGGCGGGATTGATGAGGTAAATACTGCCCGTGCCCGTCAGCGAGCCCAGGATGCTCGATTGCTGACCACCGGTCACCCGATTGAGCGTCGCCCCGGAACCGTTAGCGATATTGACCTTATTGCCCTGGCCGATCGAAAAATCCCGCCAATCGATCACGCCGCGCGATGTCGTTTGATGGATCTGCAATGAATTGCCCGACTGGGCGAGCGAGCCCGCACCGGCTACAAAATGCCCGCCCGAAGGCAATTGCGGCGGGTTGGCACGTGCTGCCAGCGGCGTGAACACCAGGGCAACACTGCAAAGCAATGCGCGGCGACTGCAGGGCCTGCACAACCATAAATTGTTGCCTGCACAAATCTCGATCGTTGCGAATCTGTCCATCTTGAAACATTAGGCAACTTGCTGCCACATCGAAACTATCAGAAATGATAGGTTTTACATTTACAGCGTGACATAGCCCTGAGTGACCGCCAGAGCAGCGAGATGGGTGCGCGAGGCGGCGCTATATTTGTTCCGGGCGTTGAGCAGATGAAACCGCACGGTTGGTTCGGACACGCCCATAATGGCGCCCATTTCGCGATCCGAATGGCCGCGCACCAATAATGCCAGGCATTCGATCTCGCGGGCCGTCAGGATGGGCGCCGCCTGGCCGGGCTCCGGCCCCTGTTCGATCCGCTCGGCTGCTTCGAACGCTGCCCGCCCGACAATGGTGAGGAATGTCTGCTCGGCCGGTCTAAGGGATTGACGCGCGCCACCCATGGCCACCAGACCAAGCGCATTATCCACCCCGCGCATCGGGATCGCCATGCCCTCGAGATAGCCGAACGGGGCCGCCGCAGCGACCACCACGCGGCCTGGATCACGGACCGGCAACACATTGATCAATGCACTCCAGGTGAGCGCACGGCCCGAACTGCGTGCCCAACGCGGCAGCGGGTCGATCAGCAAAAAATCCGATTCCATATATAATTTGATCCAAGCCTCGGACCAGTTGGTGAAATGAAATGGCTGGCCCGAAGCCGCTTTCGGGCCCGAGACAAAACCACTGGCCGCCGCGGTGATGCCAAGCGGCTCGATGATAGCTTGCAGTGCGGCGGCCAAGGAGGGCACCGAGGATTGGCTCCGGCTTTCCGTGACGAATGCAAAGGCCATGGCGTTCAAAGCCTCGTCCGATACAACATCGCTCATCGGTGACACACGCGCAGTCGCCTGCCGGGAGTCATACTCACTGAGGCACTGCGCATGAATTGGCACTCCATGGACATGATCATCATGCCTGAATAACGGGCGGGATCAACCAAAGAAAATCGAGGCTTGAACCGGACCGGCAAACACTCTCCCTCAGAGCCGTCAAACAGGAAATTATTTTATAAAATACAATTTCATAGTAAATTTTCCTCAATTACATGATTTTTCCGGCCTTAAGTTGCACAATTTGGCCTGACGGGCGTATCAGACCTGCAACCGGTCGATGATCGTGATCTCAAATCGTGCAATGGCCCATTCTGGACCGCACCCGTATGAAGTTTGATAATATCCTATGGCGGAGCCGCTCATGCACCCTATCAATCTGACCGCCCCGCGCCCCCGCCAGGGCCCGGCCCTGAGGCATTTGGCACGCCTGGAGGCGGAGAGCATTGCCATCATGCGCGAAGTGGTTGCCGAAGCTGAACGGCCGGTGATGCTCTATTCGGTGGGCAAGGATTCCGCCGTGATGCTGCATCTGGCACGCAAAGCCTTCTTTCCCGGCAAGCCGCCATTTCCGCTATTGCATGTCGATACGACTTGGAAATTCCGCGCGATGTATGAATTGCGCGACCGCATGGCGCGCGAAAGCGGGATGGAATTGCTGGTCTATCAGAACCCACAAGCCAAAGCCCGCGGCATTAATCCCTTCGATCACGGATCGGCCTTGCATACCGATATGTGGAAAACCGAAGGCCTCAAGCAGGCGCTTGACCAGTACGGGTTCGACGCCGCTTTCGGCGGCGCGCGGCGGGATGAGGAAAAAAGTCGTGCCAAAGAGCGCATCTTTTCCTTCCGATCAGCCAATCATCGGTGGGATCCGAAAAACCAGCGCCCGGAATTATGGCATCTCTATAACGCCCGCAAGGCACGCGGCGAATCGATCCGGGTATTTCCGATTTCCAACTGGACTGAGCTTGACATCTGGCAATATATCCAGCTTGAATCGATCCCCATCGTGCCGCTTTATTTCGCGCAAGAGCGCCCCACCGTGATACGTGACGGCATGATATTGATGGTCGATGATGAGCGCTTTCCGCTGGCCGAAGGGGAGACCCCGGTCATGCGCTCGATCCGCTTTCGCACATTGGGCTGCTACCCGCTCACCGGCGCCGTCGAGAGCCATGCGACCAGCTTGTCCGAGGTGATCCAGGAAATGCTGCTGACCAAAACATCCGAACGCCAGGGCCGCGCGATCGATCATGATCAATCCGCGTCGATGGAAAAGAAAAAACAAGAGGGATATTTCTGATCATGACGATCATCGATCATCACTCATCCTACCAGACCCAGGACCTGATCGCCGCCGATATCGATGCGTATCTGCTGCAGCATCAGCATAAATCCCTACTGCGCTTCATCACCTGCGGCTCGGTCGATGATGGCAAATCAACATTGATCGGCCGATTGCTCTATGACAGCAAAATGATTTTCGAGGATCAGCTGGCCGCCCTCGAAGCCGATAGCAAGCATCTCGGCACCCAAGGCCAAAATATCGATTTTGCCCTGCTCGTCGATGGGCTGGCAGCCGAGCGCGAGCAAGGCATCACCATCGATGTCGCTTACCGATTTTTTGCCACCGAGAAGCGCAAATTCATCGTGGCCGATACGCCGGGCCATGAGCAATATACCCGCAACATGATCACCGGCGCATCGACGGCTGACCTCGCGGTGATCCTCATCGATGCCCGCAAAGGCGTACTGACACAGACCAGACGCCATAGCTATCTCGCTCAGCTGATCGGCATTCGCCATATCGTGCTGGCGGTGAACAAAATGGATCTGGTCGATTACGACCAGGCGACATACGAATCGATACTCGCCGATTATCGTAACTTCGCTGCCGGCATCGGCATCCATTCATTCACCCCGATTCCTATCTCGGGCTTCATCGGCGATAACATCACCAGCCGTTCAGCCAATATGCCTTGGTATGACGGCCCTTGCCTGATGACGCATCTGGAATCGGTCGAGGTCGATTCCACCGCCGATCAGGCCAAGCCGTTCCGCATGGCGGTGCAATGGGTCAACCGGCCGAATTTGGATTTTCGCGGCTATTCAGGACAAATTTCCAGCGGCAGAATCAGGCAGGGCGATCTGCTCAGGGTTTTACCCTCGGGCAAAACATCGCGCCTGTCGCGCATCGTCACGTTCGATGGTGATCTCGATGAGGCGGTCGCGGGACAATCAGTGACATTATGCCTCGCCGATGACATCGATTGCTCGCGCGGCGATGTGCTGAGTGTCGCTGACGAGCCGCCACAAATTGCCGATCAGTTTGAAGCCACCATCGTCTGGATGGCCGAGGAACCGATGCTCGCCGGGCGCACATATTGGCTCAAACTCGGCACGCAAATGGTCGGCGCGACGATCCAGGCGCCGAAATATCAGATCAATGTCAACACGCTGGAGCATCGCGCCGCCAAGACTCTCGAACTCAATGCCATCGGCGTCGCCAGCCTGACCACAGACAAGCCGATCGTTTTCGAACCTTACAGCGAAAATCACGATTTTGGCGGATTCATTCTGATCGACAAAATGTCAAATGCGACGGTCGCAGCGGGCATGTTGAATTTCTCCCTCCGCCGCAGCCAGAATATCCATCGGCAAGCCATCGATGTGACCCGCGAAGCGCACGCCAATTTGAAAAACCAAAAGCCGGCCATCCTGTGGTTCACCGGCCTCAGCGGTGCCGGCAAATCAACCATCGCCAATCTGGTCGAGAAAAAACTCCACCGGATGAACCGCCATACATTTTTGCTCGATGGGGACAATATCCGCCACGGCTTGAACAAGGATCTCGGATTCACCGATGCCGACCGCGTGGAAAACATCCGCCGCGTGGGCGAAGTGGCAAAATTGATGGCAGATGCCGGGCTGATCGTCATCACCGCCTTCATCAGCCCGTTCCGCGCCGAACGTGAAATGGTGCGCAACATGATGGCGCCTGGCGAGTTCTATGAAATTCACATCGATACCTCGCTCGCCGAAGCCGAACGGCGCGATGTCAAAGGGCTTTACAAAAAGGCGCGCGCGGGAAAACTCGCCAACTTCACCGGCATCGATTCCCCCTATGAAGCACCGCTGACAACGGAAATTCACATCGATACCACTATTCTCACCCCCGATGAGGCCGCCGCACTCATCGTCGAAGAATTACTGAAATGACCGACGCCGACCTTGCCTTCACACTCGCCACACAAGCAGGAGATCTCCTGATCTCGCTGCAAAAGTCAGGATTATTCGACGGAAAACTGCTCGGCAAAGCCGGCGACCGGGTTGCCAACGCCTTCATCATGGAAGCACTCGCGGCACAACGCCCCGCTGATTACGTGCTCTCCGAAGAAGAGGCCGCCAACCCCGCACGCCTCACCCATAGCCGGGTCTGGATCGTCGATCCGCTGGACGGCACACGCGAATATGGCGAGGGCCGCACCGATTGGGCGGTCCATATCGGGCTTGCGATCGATGGTGTCGCCAGCATCGGCGCGGTCGCCCTGCCCGGGCTGAACGTCACCCTCTCCACAGCCGCGCCCCCCGCGCCACCGCCGCCGGCAAACAAACTGCGCATGCTGGTCAGCCGCACCAGGCCCGCCGCCGAAGCACTCGCTGTCGCCGCCAGCCTCAACGCCACCCTCATCCCGATGGGTTCGGCCGGTGCCAAAGCCATGGCCGTGCTGCGCGGAGAGGCCGATATCTATCTCCATTCAGGCGGCCAATATGAATGGGATAGCTGCGCCCCGATCGCCCTCGCCCACGCCGCCGGACTGCATACATCACGCATCGATGGCAGCGCCCTGCGCTACAACCAACCCAACCCCTATCTGCCGGACCTGCTGATCTGCCACCCCGATCTCGCGACGCGCATTCTCGATCTCATCGCGCAATCATCACATGCCGCCTAGATCAATATTGGTTTAGGTGGAGTCACTCGGCTCCAGTAAAACCAATGAACTTGGTCCACAAAAAGAACATAGAGCGTGTCGTTGTAAAGCGGTCACGCTCTATGCCCCGATCATAAACCGCCGATCAACAGCACGAACGAGGCAAAGGCTATAACGCCCACCGTTGCCATGGTGCCGCCGCCGCGCAAGCGCATGTCGTCGGGTTCCTGCGCCATGCCATAGGCGTGGGCAAGTCGGCCGCCCAAAAGGATCAGGCCCAGCAGATTGAGCAACCAAGGACTGTCATGGCGCAACTCCATAAAGATGAGCAAAATCAGCGCTAACGGCACATATTCCGCGAAATTCGCGTGCACGCGCATCGCCCGCTCCAGGCGCACATCGCCACCACTGCCAAGCACAATTTTACTCGCCTTCCTGGCTTTGCCTACCCGGATTGTCAGCCAGATATAAACAAAGCCCAGGATTGCCCCGTAAAATGGAATGATCGTGGGTGTCATGATGTCTGCTCCTCACACCGGCTTCATGCCGAATCTGACCGCACCCAAACACGCCCGGCGCCTGCACATCAAGCAATATTCCTTACTGCGCCCTCGCCGACGCTTGCGCCGCCACATCGATGCGCTGCTGCAAAGCCGCATCAGCATTGGCCGCTTTGCTGATTTTGGCTTGATAAGATGCATCGCTTTGATTAATCGCGCTCATAGCCCCACCGGTCTGCTCGACCGATCGGTCAGACAGATTAAGCCCCGCGCCAAGCCCCAAACCGAGCCCACCCGCGCCGCCGGCGTTTGCCGTCGCACCTACCTCGATATTTCCGCCCAGCGAAACCTGCGCGAGCGCCGGACCCGCCATCAAAAAGCCCGCCAATGCCATGGCAACCGCCGAATATGTCATCAATCTACAATCCCTTTGCATGCCGGCGAGATGGTGCAGGACACGGCGAGCAAATGCGTCAATTGCGGCATCGGTGGACTGACATCGCGTAAGGCACATGGCAGACCATCACATTCACGGCATTCATCTTTGCTTGCCGAACCGGCTTGAACCGGTTATGCATAACCGAATGTTTCGCGCCGCGCATATTGATGGGCTCCTCCTTCGACTTACCCACCCCTGGGCGTAACGCCGCGCGCACATTGATGGCCGGCATCGTTCAGGGGAAAGCCCAACGCTCCATCTTCTCCGGCATTCACAAGTGAGACTTTCAATGACCATCAACCACCCGAATTTCGGCGCGATCGACGCCAACCGCGTCATCATGTTCGACACCACATTGCGTGACGGCGAGCAATCGCCGGGATTTTCGATGAATCTCGCCGAAAAACTGCGCATGGCCGAAGCCCTCGCCGAACTCGGGGTCGATGTGATCGAGGCGGGATTCCCAATTGCCAGCCCTGGCGATTTCGAAAGCGTGCACGAGATTGCCAAAGCCATCAAAGGCCCGGTGATTGCCGGGCTCGCGCGATCGGGGTCAGCGGATATTCTACGCGCGGCGGAAGCGGTGCGCCCGGCCGAACGCAAGCGCATCCATACTTTCATTTCCACATCGCCTCTGCATATGAAATATAAACTGCGCATGGAGCCCGAAGCGGTGCTGGAGGCGGTGACGGCCTCGGTCAGTCTGGCGCGCAACCATACCGATGATGTCGAATGGTCCGCCGAGGATGGCAGCCGCACCGAACCCGATTTTCTGGCCCGCTGTGTCGAAGCCGCGATCCGTGCGGGGGCCACCACCATCAACATCCCCGACACAGTCGGCTATGCCACGCCGGAAGATATTTTCACGATTTTCGCAGCCCTGCGCGCCCGCGTGCCAGGTGCCGACGGCGTGATTTTTTCCGCCCATTGCCATAATGATTTGGGGCTCGCGGTCGCCAATACGCTGGCCGCCTTACGTGCCGGCGCACGGCAGATCGAGTGCACCATCAACGGCATCGGCGAGCGCGCCGGCAACGCCGCGTTGGAAGAAATCGTCATGGCCATCCGTACCCGCCCGGATGCCGCCCCTTATAAAAACGCCATCGAAACACAAAAGATTCTGCGCACCTCGAAATTGCTCGCCACCATCACCGGCTTCGATGTGCAGCCCAACAAGGCGATTGTCGGGCGCAATGCCTTCGCCCATGAATCGGGTATTCACCAGGACGGCATGCTGAAAAACGCCGCCACCTACGAAATCATGACGCCAGAGAGTGTCGGCTGGCAAAAAACCTCACTCGTCATGGGCAAACATTCCGGCCGCGCCGCTTTTCGCGATAAATTGCGCACGCTCGGCTATGCCGACCTCGGCGATAATGCGCTGAACGACGCATTCCGCCGCTTCAAGGACCTCGCGGACCGCAAAAAATTGGTGTTCGACGAAGATATCGTCGCCCTGGTCGATGATGAAGTTGTGCGCGACCACCAGCGTGTCCGCTTCGTCTCACTGGAAGTCTGGGCCGGCTCGAAGGCCAAACCGCGCGCCCTGCTGGAACTGGAGATCGACGGCGCCCCCCACAGCGCCGAAGCCCATGGCGACGGGCCCGTGGACGCGACATTCAATGCCATCCAAACACTCGTCCCGCACGAGGCTGAACTTAAATTATTCAGCGTCGGCGCCGTCACCGAAGGCACTGACGCACAAGCCCGCTGCACGGTGCGGCTGGAAGAACACGGCAAATCAGTCGACGGACAGGGAGCCGATACCGATACCATCGTCGCCGCCGCGCGGGCCTATATCCATGCGCTGAACAAACTCACCGCCAAACGCAACCGCACAGCGCCTGCTGCTCTGACCGCCTGAACGGGAGACTATAACGACCAAGGGGCTTTATGCCCCTTGGATCCTCCAGAGCCGCCAGACGGCAGTTCAAGCCTCTTTCAGCGACCGACCAGAGGGGCGCCCAGATTGATGGTGTGGGCATTGGTGACGGCACCGCCCAACGCACCGACACCGCCGCCGATCAGCGCGCCTGTGCCGGGTCCGATACCCGTGACAGCACCGACAATGGCACCCGCGCCGGCGCCGATGGCACCGCCTGAGAGGGCGCGCGAGCCCGGGGTGTAACCGCAGCCGGCGAGACTGATGGCCGTCACGGCAAGAAGCGCCGAAACGCTGAGTTTACGGATCATGGTTGTTTTTCCTTGTTGGTGGGTGAGACTGGCGATTAAATGGGATGAGGTCGGCCAAAGCCGCTCAAACATGAACGAGATTTATGCCGCAGGACGGCAGTTCGACATAAATCGTCCTGCCATTCCTGCGGTTGGGCAGCCTATTTTATGGCGCGTGACCGAGATTGATGGTGTTGGGATTGGTGACGGCACCGCCGATGGCACCAATACCGCCGCCGATCAGGGCCCCGGTTGCGGCAGACCCGCCGGTTGCAGCCCCGATGATCGCACCTGTGCCGGCGCCGATCGCGCCGCCGGAAAGGGCGCGCGAGCCAGGCGTATAGCCGCAAGCGGCAAGGCTGAGCGCCATGGCAGCAAGCAAAGCGGGGGTTAGGAATTGGCGTTTAATCATCATGATCTCCTGTATGATCGTGGGTCAGTGAAATCGGTATGGCGACTAGATAGTGATCCGATCCCGGCATTGCCACGGCAAGACGATGGCAGAACTATGAAGCAGGCCCCTTGTGATGCAGCGTGCCAACCTGTAGGTGAGCGGCCTTCGCGGCAAATACGCGCAGGAAGGGTTCCATGTTCTCTCGACTTCTGGGGGTCATGTCTGCCGACATGGCCATCGATTTGGGTACCGCGAACACTCTTGTCTACGTCAAAGGCAGGGGCATCGTGCTGGAAGAGCCGTCGGTGGTCGCTATTGCCGACATCAAGGGCCGCAAAACCGTACTCGCGGTGGGTGAGGAAGCCAAGCATATGCTCGGCCGCACACCGGGCAATATTTCCGCGATCCGGCCATTGCGCGACGGGGTAATCGCCGATTTCGAGGTGGCGGAGGAAATGATCAAGCATTTCATCCGCAAGGTTCATAATCGCCGCGGCTTTGCCAGTCCTTTGATCATTGTCTGCGTGCCTTCGGGCTCGACCGCCGTTGAGCGACGGGCGATCCAGGAGAGTGCCGAGAGTGCCGGTGCGCGCAAAGTATTGCTGATCGAGGAGCCGATGGCCGCCGCGATCGGCGCGGGTTTGCCGGTGACGGAGCCCTCAGGATCGATGGTTGTGGATATCGGCGGCGGCACGACCGAAGTGGCGGTGATTTCGCTGGGCGGGATCGTCTATTCACGTTCGGTACGGGTCGGCGGCGACAAAATGGATGAGGCGATTATTTCCTATATCCGGCGAACTCATAACCTGTTGATCGGCGAATCCTCGGCCGAGCGGATCAAGCTGGAACTGGGTGCCGCCTGGGCGGACCCGGCACAACCGGTGCCCTCACGAGAGGTGAAAGGCCGCGATTTGATCAATGGCGTACCGCGCGAAGTCACCGTGACGCAGGCGCAGATCGCCGAAAGCTTGATGGAGCCGGTGAGCCAGATCATCGAAGCGGTGAAAGTGGCGCTGGAGAACACGCCGCCCGAACTGGCCGCCGATATCGTCGATAAGGGTATTGTCCTGACCGGCGGCGGGGCGTTGCTGCACCGGCTTGACGATGTTCTGCGCGAGGCTACGGGCCTGCCCGTGGTGGTCGCCGAGGAACCGCTGCGTTGCGTGGCGTTGGGCACCGGCCGGGCGTTGGAGGAGATCAAGCGCCTCAAATCCGTTTTGAGCTCGATGTATTAAGCTGCGTTGAACATCAGATCATGTAGGTCTAGGCTGTGAAATGAAGGCGATCTGGTCAGCATTCAATCTGCGGTGTCTGGGAGACATACGTGGATCAGCGTAAGCTGAGAAAGCTGATGGATGTGAGGGAGGCTGCCGGCTGATGCTGCGGTTATCGATCCCGGTGCGACAGGCTTTGTCACGGCTGACTTTGCCGGTGATGCTGCTCGTCTCCTTGGGATTGGTGCTGATCGGCCGGGCTGACCAGGGGCTGGCCGGCCGTTTGCGGATCAGTATCAATGATTGGCTGGCACCGGCCTATCAGGCGGTGTCGGCACCGCTTTCCGCCCTGGCGCGCAGCGGCGGGACGTTAGGCGATTTATTCAGGCTGGAAGCCGATAATGCCCGGCTCCGGGTCGAAAATGACGAATTGCGCCGCTGGCAGTCGGTCGCGCTCGGGCTGGAAGCACAAAACGAGGCGTTGAAAAGCCAGTTGCACTACGTGCCGACGCCGACGCCGAATTTTTTCACAGCCCGCGTGGTCGCGGATCTGGATGGGGTTTACGCCCGTTCGGTTCTGGTCGCGACACCCGATGGCGCGGGCAATGTGACCGGGGCGATTGCCATGGATGGCCGCGGGCTGGTCGGGCGGGTCGTGGAATCAGGCGATCGGAGTGCCCGGGTGCTGCTGATTACCGACCTGAACAGCCGGATCCCGGTTTCGATCGGCACCGGCAATGAGCGGGCTTTGATGATCGGCAATAATGACGGCACGCCGGCCTTGAAATATTGGTCTCCAGGTCAGCCGCCGGCTGACGGGGCCATGGTTCTGACCAGCGCCGTGGGCGGCATTTTCCCTCCAGGTCTGCCGGTCGGCTTCGTTCATTATGACAGTGATAATCAGCCCGTCGTGGTGCCCTTGGCGCAGCTTGATCAATTGGTCGTGCTCCGGCTGTTCGATTACGGGCCGGCGGCGCAGCCATCGCTCAGCAAGCCGGTGCCGCGCGTGCCGGGCCAGCATCGTTAAGCCTATGGCCCTCAATCTCCGCCGGAACCCCGGGTTTTGGCAGCGTCTGGATATCGCCTCGCGAATGACGTTTCCGGCCGCCAGCATTCTGTTCGGCATTTTGGTGTTGGGATTGCCAACGATTTTGCCGATGCAAGGCGCGTTGCGCCCGGCTTTTGTGCTGGTTTCGGTGTTTTTCTGGTCGCTCTACCGGCCATCGTCCCTGCCCGCTCCTGTGTTGGCTCTCCTCGGATTATGCCTCGACCTCGTCGGTGTATCGCCGCTTGGCGTCTGGCCGGTGATCTTGCTGTTGCTGCACGCGTTGGTGGTGCAATCGCGGCGGCTTTTGGTGAGCCAGGGTTTTTTCATGGTCTGGCTGGCTTTCATCGTCATCGCGGCCGCTGCCTGCTGGGCAGATTGGGCCGTGCAATCGCTGCTGATGCTGCGGCTGCTGCCGATCGATGCAAGCTTGTTCCAATGGGCGGTCACGATCGGGCTCTACCCGATATTGGCGGCCGGGTTGATCCGCGCCCATCGCGGCGCGGCGGCGCCGGAACTCGCATGAGGCACGTCGCGTGAAGCGCGAGGCCAAGCGGGGCCCGGTTTTTACCCGCCGGGCGCTGATCATCGGCGGCGTGCAGGTCGCCGCCTTCGGGGCATTGGCCACCCGGCTGTACCGGATGCAGGTCGAGCAGCATGACCGCTACGCGACCTTGGCGCAGCAAAACAGCATCAGCGAACGCCTGATTGCCCCCGAACGCGGGCTGATCACCGATCGGTTCGGCACTATTCTGGCCGGCAACAAGCAGCATTGGCGGGCCTTGTTCATGCTCAGCGAGGCGCGTGACCCTCATGCCGTGCTGGCCCGCTTTGCCAGCCTGATCGCCTTGTCGGACGACGAGATGGCCCGCATCAATCATGATCTGGCGGGCCGGCCGCGCTATATCCCGGTCATGCTGAAGGATTATCTCGATTGGGACGACATGGCGCGGATCGAGGTCAATGCGCCCGATCTGCCGGGCGTCATCGTCGATGTCGGCTCCTCCCGGCTTTACCCTTTCGCGCCCAATCTGGCCCATACGATCGGCTATGTCGCCCGGCCGTCACAAACCGAGGCAGCTGCGGACCCGTTGCTGGCTCTGCCGGGCATGCGGGTCGGCCGGTCCGGTGTGGAACGCGCGCAGGATGAGGCGTTGCGCGGCAGTCCGGGCGTGTCGCAGACGGAAATGAATGTCCATGGCCAGGTGGTGCGCGTGCTCAATAGCGACCCCGGCGTGGCGGGCGACACGGTGCAATTATCGCTCGATATGGGCATGCAGCAATTGGCCGGGCAGAGGCTGCAAGGCCAGATCGGCAGCGCCATCGTGCTCGATGCGACCAACGGCGAAATTCTGGCAATGGCCAGCGAGCCCTCCTTCGATCCGGCTTTGTTCGACAAAGGCGTGCCCGAGACCCAGTGGAAAGCCTGGATGGGCGACAAGCAGCATCCGCTGACCGACCGCTCGACCAGTGGCCTATACGCCCCGGGCTCGACCTTCAAACCAACCGTCGCGCTGGCCGCTTTGGATTGCGGGGCCATTACCGGTGCCACCATTTTTAATTGCCCGGGCTATTTCAAGCTCGGCAATCATACATTCTACTGCGATCTGCGGACCGGCCATGGCGACATGAATGTGGTCTCGGCGATCCAGCAGAGTTGCGACGTGTTTTTCTATCGCACGGCGCTGGCCGCCGGCATCGAGCATATCGCGGCGATGGCCAAGCGGTTGGGCATCGGCACCGATTTGGGGGTGGATTTACCTGGGGTTCTGCCCGGCCAGGTGCCCGACCGGGAATGGGCGCGCAAACGGCATATCACCTGGGTGCAGGGCAATACCGTGGTGCAGGGGATCGGCCAGGGCTACACCACCGTGACGCCGATTTCGCTGGCCACCATGGCCGCGCGCATCGCCACCGGCGTCGCGGTCGGGCCGCATATCACGCGGCGCATCGCCGGGGTGATGCAACAAGGTGCGGTCGCTGCCGAATACCCCTCCCTCGGGCTCGATGAGCGGCATCTGGCCCTGGTCCGCCAGGGCATGTTCGAGGCGGTGAATACCCAGGCGGGCACCGCCTATGCCGCGCGCCTGACCCTGCCCGGTGTCGCGATGGCCGGCAAAACCGGGACCGCCCAGGTGCATAACGATACCGCGGCCGAAGAGGTCGCCAATTTCAATTTCGCCAACGTGCCGTATGACGAGCGCCCGAACGCACTGTTCGTGTGTTTCGCGCCGATCGAGGCGCCGCGCTATGCGGCGGCGATTATTGTCGAGCATGGCATCTGGGGCGCGCAAAGTGCGGCACCGATTGCCCATGACCTGATGACCTACGCGCTGACCCGTGACCCGGCCGGGCGCGACACGCCCATCGGACCCAGGCTGTCAGAGGCGGGCTTGGCGCCGGTGCTGCCATGATCGCGGGGGGCCGGCGGCCGTTTCATGACCGGTCATTCGGGCTGGTGCGGAAATTCCTGCGGATCAATTGGCTCTTCGTGCTGTGCGTGTGCGCGCTGGCCGGGGTTGGATATGCCGCACTCTATTCGGCTGCCGGCGGTTCGCCGACACCCTATGCCAATGATCAGATCTACCGGTTTTTTGCCGCCCTGATGATGATGCTGGCGATTGCTCTGGTCGATATCCGGATCATCGCCCGGCTCGCCTGGCCGGCTTATGCTGGCGGCGTGGTGCTGCTGATATTGGTGGCGGCGATCGGCCATGTCGGGCTCGGCGCAAAACGCTGGCTGGACATCGGTGGCGCGCATATTCAGCCGAGCGAATTGATGAAATTATTCCTCGCTCTGGCCTTGGCCGCCTGGTTTCAGCGCGCCAGCCATGAGCGGGTGGGACACCCGCTGTTTCTGATCCCCGCGGCACTGGCGATTCTCGTGCCGGTCGGGCTGATTTTGAAGGAGCCCAATCTGGGAACCGCGGTGATCACGGCGGCGATCGGCGGGGCGATCATGATGGCGGCCGGCGTGCGCTGGTGGAAATTTGCCCTGGTGATCGCGCTGGTCGCGGTGGTTGCACCGATCGCCTATCATCATCTGCACGGCTATCAGCGCCAGCGTATCGAGACATATTTGCATCCCGGTCAGGATCGGCTGGGCGCGGGCTATAACATAATCCAAAGCAAAATCGCCCTCGGCTCGGGCGGCATGTGGGGCCAGGGATATCTGCACGGCACCCAGAACCAGCTTGATTTCCTGCCGGAGAAACAAACCGATTTCGTCTTCACGATCATTGCCGAGGAATTCGGCTTTGCCGGCAGTATTGTGCTGCTCGGCCTGCTGTTCAGCATCGTCGCCATGGCGCTCTACACCGCCTTGCGCTCGCGCCATCAATTCGGCCGTCTGGTCGCACTTGGTATCGGGATGAATTTTTTCCTCTATGTGTTCGTCAATCTGGCGATGGTCATGGGGCTCATCCCGGTGGGCGGCGTGCCCCTGCCGCTGATTTCCTATGGCGGTTCTGCACTGACCGCCGTGATG
Source organism: Rhodospirillales bacterium 20-60-12 (assembly GCA_002255495.1). GTDB lineage: Bacteria > Pseudomonadota > Alphaproteobacteria > Acetobacterales > Acetobacteraceae > 20-60-12. The sequence continues at coordinate 35,671 of NCAP01000015.1, forward strand.
ATCGGGTTCGGGGTTCTGATGTCGGTGCATGTGCACCGCGACGTCGAATTCAGCCAGGACGAGTTTTGAACAATCCGGGATCATCGCCAAAGTGTCGATCAAGCCAGGGTGGTAACACCCCGGCTTGATTGAAGTTGCAAAAACTCAGCCGCCATATTTGCTGAGCATGGCGCGCAGCGGATTGGCGCCGGCGTTATTCGCCGTCATTTGGATGACGATCTGCCGGGGATCGACGGTCTGGCCGTAATAAGCCTGATCGGCCCCGCTATCGTTGGACATCACCGAACCCGCAAGCGACACACCGCCATACAGGCCGCGCGATTTGCTGAACGTGACGATATCCGCCCCGAGTGCCGCCGATGTGGCACCACCGACACCAGCACCGATGGTCGCAACCGTGAGGCCCGCGTCAGCGCCGATTTTGAACTGGCTGTTGAGCAGCGCGTTCAGACCGGTTTCGTTCATCACCATCATCATCACTTCAGCATCCTGCACGCCGGCCTGAAAGCCGAAG
>NCAP01000016.1 GCA_002255495.1 Rhodospirillales bacterium 20-60-12
TCATTGGCGGGTTGTTCTGGCGGCGTGGTACGGCGGCCGGTATGGGGGCGGGATTGGCTGTGGGGTGGACGCTCTCAGTGATATTGCTCCTTACCAAGCACGACCCGCTTTGGGGATTAAATGCCGGCTTCATTGCTCTGATCGCAAATATTATCGTATTTTTTGTGGTCAGCTTGCTCACCAAGCCGGTTAACCCTGAATTTCTCAGCTCATTCTTCACTACAATCTACAAACCTCTGCGGCCCAACAAAGCAGGCTGACCAAACAGGCCTGCCCGGCGGAACAGGCAGGTCATCTTTACCTTCAATTCTTATATAAGTATAATGACATTTGTTTTGAAAGGAACACAGATCATGAGCATTCCACAGCTTTTGGTGCATAGTCCACATGATAATGTCGGTGTTGTCGTCGTCGAGGATCTCAAAGCGGGCACCGATATGCTATGCGTGATCACTGAGAATAATTCGACATTCAGTTTAACCGTACTCGATGATGTACCGATCGGCCATAAAGTGGCTCTTGTCGATCTGAGTATCGGTGATACTGCGATTAAATACGGCGAAGATATTGGTAAAATCGTCGCCAATGTTGCCAAGGGGCATCATGTCCATACCCAAAACCTCAAGACGAAACGCTGGTAAGCAGGAGATATTCATCATGAGCGAATTAAAAATGACCGGCTGGCGCCGTGAGAATGGTCGGGTTGGCGTGCGCAATCATGTCGTGATCCTGCCACTTGACGATTTGTCAAACGCCGCTTGCGAAGCTGTGGCCAATAATATCAAAGGCACAATGGCCATACCCCATGCCTATGGCCGGCTGCAGTTCGGCGAAGACCTCGAAGTGCATTTCCGCACTCTGATCGGCACCGGATCAAACCCGAATGTCGCCGCCGTGATCGTGATCGGGATTGAACCGTCCTGGACCGGCCGCGTGGTCGATGGGATCCGTAAGACCGGCAAGCCCGTCGATGGATTCTGGATCGAGCAGCATGGCGATATCAACACCATCGCCGCAGCATCGCGCAAAGCCAAAGAATTGGTACAATGGGCCAGTGAGTTGCCCCGCGAACCTGTCGCCGTCGAGGATTTGTGGATTTCGACAAAATGCGGCGAGAGCGACACCACAACGGGCCTAGCCTCCTGCCCGACTGTTGGCAATATGTATGACAAATGGATTCCCCGCGGCATTTACGGCATATTCGGCGAAACCTCGGAAATTACCGGCGCCGAACATCTGGCCCGCAAACGGGCGATCTCGCCGGAGATCGAGGATAAATGGTATAAAATGTGGAAGGCCTATCAGGATGATGTGATCGAGGCACATAAAACCGACGATTTGTCCGACAGCCAGCCGACCAAAGGCAATATTCTCGGCGGCCTGACGACGATCGAGGAAAAGGCAATGGGTAATCTCGAAAAAATCGGCCATAACTGCAAATTCATCGATGCGCTTCAGCCTGCCGAAGCACCGGCCCGGGGCCCTGGTTTATATTATATGGACACGTCATCGGCGGCCGCCGAGTGCGTGACATTGATGGCCGCAGCCGGCTATGTGATCCATACATTTCCGACCGGCCAAGGCAATGTCATCGGGAATTCCGTCGTGCCAGTGATCAAAATCACCGGTAATCCACGCACGGTGCGCACCATGCCCGAACATGTCGATCTCGACGTGTCAGGCATATTGCGCCGCGAAATGACGATTGATCAGGCCGGTGATGCCCTCATCGCCAATATCGTGCGCACAGCCAATGGTCGGCTCACGGCGGCTGAGGCGCTCGGACACCGGGAGTTCAGCATGACCAAACTTTATCGCAGCGCCTGAACATCATGGCTGATATTGTCATTGCTGAATTCATGGACGAGGCATCGGTTCGTGCGCTCGCCGCGCGGGCAGATACTCTCTACGAGCCTGATCTGGTTGATCAACCACAGGCGCTGCGGGCGGCATTAGCCGATTGCCGGGCCCTCATCGTCCGCAACCGCACGATGGTGAACAACGAGTTATTAGCGGCCGGGCCGGCTCTGAAATTGGTCGGCCGGCTCGGCGTCGGGCTTGATAATATCGATCTGCCAGCCTGCGCGGCTCGGCATATTGCGGTTTATCCGGCGACCGGCGCCAATGATGACGCTGTGGCCGAATATGTCGCGTGCTGTGCCATGATGTTGCTACGCGGCGCTTATGGCGCGCAGCAGGACATGATCGCCGGGCAATGGCCGCGCGCCCGTTTGATGGGGCACGAGATTGCCGGCAAACATGCCGGGCTAATCGGGTTTGGCGGCACGGCACGCAAAGCCGCCACCCGGCTTGCCGCACTCGGCATGATTGTCTGTGCAACAGACCCCGCGCTACCCGCCGACCACCCGGCCTGGCAATCAGTCGAACGGGTGACGCTGGAGCGATTGCTCATCAAATGCGACGTGATCAGCCTGCATGTGCCGCTGATTGCCGCAACCAACCATATGATCAACGCTGCCACATTGGCGCTCGTGCAGCCGCATGCCGTGCTGATCAATGCCGCACGCGGGGGCATTGTCGATGAGGCGGCGCTCATCAGCGCTCTCAAGGCCAAGGCACTCGCCGGCGCGGCGCTGGATGTGTTTGAAGAGGAGCCGCTGAAGCAGGGTGGCGCTCAATTCGCGGGCATCCCGAATTTGATTTTGACACCGCATATTGCCGGTGTGACGATTGAATCCAACGTCCGTGTTTCGGCGTTGATTGCCGATATCGTCGCGCGTGAACTCGCTCTAGGACCATGCATATGAGCCTGCTGTCGTTGGCTGACGCCGTGACCAAAGCCGAGGCGGTTCTGATCGCCAGCAAAACAGCACCCGAGGCCGCGCGTTCGGTTGCGACCGCGCTCGTGAAAGCCCAAGCCGATGGCCTAGGCGGCCATGGGTTGATGCGTCTGGCCAGCTACGCGGCACAAACCCGCTGCGGCAAAATAGATGGCTTCGCAACGGCGCGCTTTACCCAAACCGCACCCGGCGGGGCGATCATTGATGCCTGCAACGGCTTTGCCTATCCGGCGATCGATTTGGCAATTACGCGTTTGCTGGACATGACCACACATGCCGGTATAGCCGCGATTGCGATTACCCGCTCCGGCCATTGCGGCGCTATGGGGCTGGCCGTGGAGCGCTTGGCCGATGCGGGGCTCGTAGGCATCATGCTGGCCAATACACCCGCTGCGATGGCTCCGTGGGGCGGCAGGCGCGCCTTATTCGGCACCAACCCGATCGCCTGCTCCTTTCCCCGTTCCGGCAAGCCGCCAGTGGTGATCGATTTGTCGCTCTCAAGGGTGGCGCGCGGACACGTGCTGGCGGCAAAACAGCGCAACGAGCCGATTCCCCTGGGTTGGGCGCTGGATAAAGACGGCCAGCCCACAAATGATGCCACAGCCGCGTTAGCGGGCACCATGCAGCCGGCAGGCGATGCCAAAGGTGCCGCCTTGGCTTTGATGGTCGAAGCGCTGGCCGCCGGGCTCACAGGCAGCCATTTCGCCGCCGAGGCAAGCTCTTTTCTCGATGCCGAGGGACCGCCCTCGGGCACGGGGCAATTATTGATGGCTTTGAACCCGGCAGCCTTCGGGCCCGGCATTGCGCATATAGAACCATTATTTGCGGCCATTTCCGCCGATGGCAATGCCCGCCTGCCTGGCGACCGCCGCTTGGCCAGCCGCCAACTCGCTCGGTCGGCCGGCATCGAAGTGAACGACGCGTGGTTTGCCTGACTATGCCGCCGCCCTGCCGGCTGGAACTGCCAGGCAGTTATCATCTATAAGGTGCAAGACTCTGTTAGATGAGAGATTCTTGGCATAATGATCGCGCAACCACCAAAGTCTGAAATCGCTGCCGAGTTCCAACCGCTTTATGCGCAGGTGAAAAGCCTGATGGTTCAGCGGATCGGCTCGGGCCAATGGCTCCCTGGGGAGATGATTCCGAATGAATTTCAGTTGGCAGCGGAATTCAATGTCAGCCAAGGTACGGTGCGTAAGGCCCTAATTGCGCTGGAGGCCGATAAATTAATCGTCCGCCGCCAAGGGCGCGGCACCTATGTCGCGCGGCACACACGCCAGCAGACTTTATTTCAGTTCTTTCGCATGGTCGGGCTCGATGGCTTAACTGTCACACCGGTCAGCAAGCCTTTATCCCATAAGCAACAACCTGCCACACGCGATCAGGCCAAATGGCTCGGCATCAATCCGGGCGAGATGCTCCATGCGATTATTCGGGTACGTTATTTTGGTAATGACCCTGCGATTTTTGAACGTATTTTCGTGCCCATGTCCCTCATGCCTGACTTAATGATTAAACCCGGCCACGACATGATCGACGAGATGTATGTGATCTATCAGGAGCGCTACCGGATCACCATCGCCCATGCCAGCGAAAAATTGGCCGCCGTCGGGGCGGCGCGCGACGAAGCGCGGCATCTGAAAATCGAGCAGCATTTTCCGCTTCTGGAGACCACCCGTATTGCCCGCGACGTTAATGGCCGGATTATTGAACTGCGCATCAGCCACTATAAAACCACCGATTACCGCTACGCTACCGAAGTGACCTGAACCACCGCGATTACGCCGCCATATCGATCACCGCGACGAGTTGCCCAGCCCTCACCACCTGGCCGGGAGAGGCAAAAATATCAGCGATGATACCGCTGGCCGGGCTTGGCACGCGCACCTCCATTTTCATCGATTCAATGATCATCAAATCTTCGCCGACTGTAACGCGTTGACCTTGATGGACGAGAACCTGCCAGACGCTGCCGGGAACCGTAGCCGCCACGCCGGATTCATGAGCAGCCACTGACCGCACCGATGGCGCTTCCGCCGGCGGGTCAGGCTCAAACCTATCGAGCCCGGCCGCCGCCCAGGCGTCACGCTCGGCTCTGAATGCCGCTTGCTGGCGAGCGCGGAAACTCTCAATCTCGTCCCGATGACTGGCCAACAGATCGCGATGCGCTTTCAGGGTGAAAATGCACTCCTCTATTTTGATCTGGTAGCGCCCATGGGGAAACGCGGCGCGCGCTTCGGCAAGTTCCGCTTCACTCACCTCAAAGAAACGGATCTGATCAAAATGACGAAGCAGCCAGGGCTTATCTGCCTCGAAAACCGAACTCTGCCGCCAACTATTCCAAACCTGAATGGTTCGCCCAAAAAGCTGATATCCGCCCGGGCCTTCCATGCCATAGACACACATATAGGCGCCGCCGATGCCAACCGCATTTTGCGGTGTCCAGGTCCGGGCAGGATTATATTTGGTCGTCACCAACCGATGCCGCGGATCGATCGGCGTTGCCACAGGCGCGCCCAAATAAACATCACCAAGGCCCAGAACCAGATAGGAGGCATCGAAGATAATGCGCTTGACGTCAGCTTCAGTATCCAGACCATTGATCCGCCGGATGAACTCGATGTTCGAGGGGCACCATGGTGCATCGGGCCGGACCAATTCCTGATATTTACGGGCGGCAAGTTGTATCTCCCGATCATTCCACGAGAGCGGCAGATGAACGATGCGGCTTGGGATCACCATGTCCCACGGGTCCGGCATCTCGGTTTGCAGACGCATCAAATGGTCCAGAACCGTCGATTGACTGATCACCGAAGGGTCAAAATGGATTTGCAGCGAACGGATCCCCGGTGTCAGATCAATCAATCCGGCAATCCGCTCAGCGGCTAATCGATCGCGCAGCGCCTGAGCACGCAGACGTTGCGCGAAATCGAGTTCCATGGCGCCGAATTCGACCAGGATATTTGCCTCACCGGCGCGCCGATAACACACTGATTGATCATCGCTGCGTGCCAGTATCGCAGGCTCCTGCGGCACCTTTCGATTGAAGCGAACCCGATCGCCGGGCGCCAACTGCCCCAACTTCCATAAATCATCCTGCGTGACCACCGCCGGGCAAACAAATCCGCCCAACGAGGGGCCATCCGGACCGAGCAAAATCGGCATATCGCCGGTGAAATCAACAGCGCCGACAGCATAAGCGTTATCATGGATGTTAGACGGATGAAGCCCCGCTTCCCCGCCATCGCGGCGCGCCCAGGCCGGTTTGGGCCCGATCAACCGCACGCCCGTCCGGGCCGAATTATGATGCACCTCATAGGCGTGGGAAAACAGCGTATCGATGTCCGACGGTTGAAAAAAATCAGGTGCGCCATGTGGCCCATAGCGCACATCGAGCACCCAATCCTTTGTTAATGCGGGGCGTGGCGGCAACGCCGAATGTTCAACGGGCGCATCATGGCCGATGGCCAAATGATCGCCCGTCTGCAAGACGCCGACGCCCTGCCCGCCAAAGCCCCCTAACGAGAAACATGATGCGGAACCGAGAAATGACGGTGCTTCAAATCCGCCTCGCACAGCCAAATAAGCCCGCCGCCCTACCCCCTCTGTCGAACCCAATGTCAGAACTTGCCCTGCCCTGACTTGAATTTTCTCCCAATATCCAACGGGCTCGCCATCAAGCGAGGCATTCATCAAAGCACCGCCCAAAACGATATCCGCCGCACACGCAAAACGCAGACGGGGACCCACCATCGTCATCTCAAGGGCGGTCGCGCCCTCCTGATTACCGGCAATCATATTGACCAAGCGAAAACTGCGCTCATCCATCGGCCCGCTGGGCGGCACGCCGACTTCCCAATATCCCAAGCGGCCCGGCCAATCCTGCAAACTCGATTGCGCACCAGGATCAAGCACTTCAATCCGGCGCGGTTGCCACTGAAACACCGAAAGGCTGCGCGTCGTCATCGTCCCAGCGGCAAAATCCGGCAGCGTCAATACCTGCCGCAGATAATCCAGATTATGCCCAATTCCGCCGATATAGCTATCCGCCAGCCCCCGATGTAGTGCGGCAATCGCCGCATCGCGATCACCACCGGTGGCAATCATTTTAGCCAATAGCGGATCATAAAAAGCAGTCACCTCAGTGCCCCGCCCCACCCAGCCATCAATCCTTACATCAGCAGGGAAATCGCATGACGTGATCATGCCGCTACATGGCCGAAAACCAGCTCCCGGATCCTCAGCATAGATACGTGCCTCAATCGCGGAGCCGGACGGCTGCAAACTCTCCTGAGACGGCAGAACAAATGATCCATCCGCCTGGCGGATCATCCATTCCACCAAATCCACCCCGAATATCGCCTCGGTGACGCCATGCTCAACCTGCAGACGCGTATTGACCTCCAGGAAATATACGTCCTCCCGCGCCGCATCATAGATGAATTCCACGGTTCCCGCCGATTCATAATTCACCGTTCGCGCCAAGCGGGCAGCACTCTGATGCAATATGCTCCTGATTTTGGCGGGCAGATGAGGAGCCGGCGCCTCTTCGATAATCTTTTGATTGCGCCTCTGGAGTGAACAATCGCGCTCACCCAGCGTCACGACATCACCTGCGCCACTGCCGAAAATCTGCACCTCGACATGGCGGGCATGTGCCACATAGCGCTCGACGAACAACGCGGCGTTGCCGAAATTCTGCGCCGCCATCCGGCTGACGGAGGCAAAATGAGTGCGCAATGCAGCTTCATCTTCGCACAGGACCATGCCGATGCCGCCGCCGCCGGCACTGCTTTTCAGCATGACCGGATAGCCGATGCGCAAAGCCGCGTCGGCAAGCGCGTCAGGATCGGCGATAATGTCGCTTCCAGGCAGGATCGGGAGCTGCGCTGCGAGCGCCAATTCACGAGCGCGATGTTTTAATCCAAAAGCCTGCAAATGTTCAGGGCGCGGGCCAATGAAGGCGATGTTTTCGCGCGCCAATGCTTCGGCAAAATGTGCCGACTCACTGAGAAATCCATAACCCGGATGAACCGCCTGAGCGCCCGTAGCCTTGGCCGCGCCCAGCACAGCATCGATATTCAAATAGCTCTGCGCAGCCGGTGCCGGGCCGATGCAAATAGCCTCCGTTGCTTCAAGAACGCCCGCGGTGAAGCGGTCCGCCTCGGAGTAGACGGCAACGGTTGCAATACCCATCCGGTGGGCCGTCCGAACAACGCGGCGCAGAATCTCGCCCCGATTGGCGATCAGGATTTTACGGAACATCAGGCGGCAAATATCTCAATGCGCACCGGCGTCGGATCAAATCCATTGCACGGATTATTCACCTGCGGGCAGTTCGACAGCAAGCAGAGAAGGCGCATCTCGGCGCGCAAATCGACATAGGATCCCGCTTGCGACACACCATCGATAATGGCCAGTTCACCATTCGGCCGGATCGGCACATTCATGAAGAAATTGACGTTGCTGACCAAATCCCGCTTGCCCATGCCATAGCGGCTTAGTTCGGTGAGAAAATTCTCCCGGCAGGCATGCATGAAGCGTGTGTGATGGCCAAAGCGCACCGTATTCGCCTCGCACGAGCAGGCCCCGGCCGAGCTGTCATGCAGTCCCGCCGTGTCGGCAATAATCCGCGCCATGGGACGAGCCTCGTTGGATAATAACAACGAATTCAGCCCCAAATACGCACTGCCCTGGCGGCTCAGCGTATCCTGCGCGCTATAGCGTTCGCCGTGGTCATCATCATTGTAAAACAGCGCGTCCAGTGCCTGCTGTCCGTGAAGGTCGGTCATGCGCAATATCTGGCCAGGTTGCAGAACACACGAAAAGGGCGCGCGTGCAGGCAGCACAATATCGAGGAGCGATTGTTGGGTCATGATATAGGCTCCTCAGACAAAATATTGGTCTGTGTTGGCAAAGCCGCGCCCAGCCTCTTCGGTGGCCATACGGCAGAAATCATCCGCAGACGTCGGCGCACCGCGACTCACAACAACTTCGACCGGGCCGGTTGCCTCGGCCATCGGCGCCAGACTATGCGGCGTGTTGGAAATGGCCACCAGCAGATTCATCTCCGCGCGCAATTCCACCGTGGCATTCACAGGCGGGTTGCCGCCCCAGGCGAAACGACCCGATTGATCAATATTCACTGCAGAGAATAAATGGATCGAGGGCGCGATATCCGCTCTGGTCAAGCCCCATTTGCAAGCAGCCAGCCGCAGATTCTGCCGGCCGTTGCGCAAAGATTGTTCAGGCCCATTGGGTGCGAGGATCGTGTCATGATACCCGTAATCATCCTCGGTCAGCGATGCCAGCACACGGCCCATATCGGAAAACAAAACCCGGCCGCGCGTAATCCGCGCGGTCCATTGCAGCTTCACCGTATCGCCGGCATTGTAACGCTCACTCACATCATCCTTGTTCCAAATCATGACGGACACTCCCGGCGTGCCGGCGCGGTTGATAATGCGCAACCTATCCCAACGCTGCAGGCATAGTGGCACATACCAACCGGCAGGGATCATCTCCTGAGAACGCAAAGCCGCCGGGTCGAGGGGCGGAATGGCGGTAGAGAGCGGAAAGATGCTGGCCGCCGCTCTGGCATTTGCCCGCAATTGCTCATAGCGCGCGCGGTGTTGGTCCGGTGTCGCAAGATCGAGATTATTCATGTCATTCCGCTCAGGCTGTAGCCAGGTCGTCCCGGCTGGTCACTGAAACCGCACCAGGGCCGTCCCCGGTTGGTGTCGCCCTACGCGACTGGAGTTTGTCGATATTTCGCTCATGCACTTTGATGTCATGCGTGACAACAGCACCACCCTGGGCGCCGTCGGGCTGCACCGGTGGGCGTTCAAAAACCAACACCCTCGTGCCCAAGCGAAAGGCCTCGCTGATATCATGCGTGACCATGACGATGGTCATTTGCGTCTCCCGCCACAAGCGCTTCATCAAGGCGTGAATATCGGCCCTTGTCCCAGGATCAAGGGCACTGAAGGGCTCATCAAGCAGCAATACACGCGGCCGGCGGATCAAGGCTTGCGCCAAAGCCAGGCGCTGCTGCATACCCCCTGAAAGTGCCGCCGGATAAAGCGGCGCCGCACCTGTGAGCCCGACATCCTCAAGCATCGTCCGCGCCTCTTCCTCAGCGCGCTGCTTGGCGATACCGAATAATTTACCCAGGCGCCGCGACCTCGCAAACTCCAATGGCAGCACAACATTGCCTAAAACAGTCAAATGCGGAAATACCGAATAGCGTTGAAACACCACGCCACGGTCATGCGTCGGCTCAAGGGGTAAAGGCAGGCCATCGAGCAATATAGCACCCCGATCGGGCCGTTCTTCGCTCATCAACATACGCAAAAAAGTCGTCTTTCCGCATCCTGATGGACCGACGACCGCGACGAAACTACCCTCGCCGATCTCCGCGTTGATCCGCTCCAACACGGGGCGGCCATGGTAGAGTTTCCAGACATCGCGAACCGCCAGAACGCTCATTGCGCCCGCGCCCCGGCAAACCACGGAAACGCCGCGTGCTGCAGCCAACGAAGGCCTAAATCCGCGAAGAACGCGAGCAATGTAATCCAGGCAACATAAGGCAGAATAATGTCCATGGCGAAATAGCGACGGACGAGGAAAATCCGATAGCCAAGCCCATTCTCGGCGGCGATGGCTTCGGCCGATATCAAATAAAGCCAAGCGGGGCCGAGCGATAGACGCAGACTATCGATAAGTCGGGGTAGCATTTGCGGCACCACCACGCGCAATGCGATCTGCCAATCACCCGCGCCCAATGTCTGCGCCTTGATGATTTGCGGCCGCGGCAATTCTTCCACCCGTAAGATCAAATCACGGATCATGTAAGGTGCCGTGCCCAAAACAATCAACGATACTTTCGCCGTCTCACCAATACCCGCGACGATAAACAATATCGGCAATATCGCCAAAGGTGGGACCATTGAAAAAGCATTGATGAAGGGTACGAACAGCCGCTTTAGATAAGGGATCATCCCCACACTGACGCCGATTGCGAAACTGACGGCGAGCGAAATCCCCAAACCCAGCAATAATCGCTGCAAGCTGACAATGGTATCGTTGAGCATCAGATAATCGCCCGACTCCATGTCCTGTTGGGCTGCCATGCGCCACATGGCAGCCCCCATCTGGGCGATGGTCGGGAGTAATTTATCATCCGGATTCGCTGCATGACGGATCGTCGAGGCGATAACATATACCACCGCGACCGCGACGAAGGGAGATGCCGTTAGAACCCGCGCGAGGCGCGGGTTCGGATGGCGGTTGATCAGGCGCATGTCAAAGCGATTTCGAGGCCGCCATCTTCATATACTCATCAGTGAAGCGGAACATGACTTTCTTTGAATCCCCGAGAATTTTGCCGTTGGGAAATTCAATGCCAACCACATCCGCCGAGCTCGCACCCTGGCCCATCAGCCCGTTGGTAAACAGGAACTGCCGGACATATTCCATGGTGGTGACAAGCTTGCCGCTGCGGGTAAACGCAGCCGCCTTGGCCGGGTTGGAAAACAGATAAGTGGTTTTCAACTGGGCATCAAATCCCGCCAGATCGGTGCCCGATAATTTACCCATCTCCGTGCGCGCCGCCTCACCCTCAGGCGTGTTGGACAGCATGATCCCCAGCGTCTCATACCAAGCACCAACCAGGGCTTTGGCGAAATCGGGGTTGGCTTTTAAGGTCGGTGTGTTGACAATCACAAGGTCAAGAATCTCACCCGGAATTTTCGCCGAGCTGAACACTTCATGGGCCTTTTTATCCTGCAGGATTTGCAGCACAATCGGATTCCAGGTCACCACCGCCGTCACGGCCGGGGTCTCGAACGCCGCCGCCATGTCCGCGTCCGACGTATTGACGAGCTTGACATCCCGTTCGGTCATATGATGCATCTGCAATCCGCGCGCGAGCAGATATTGCGACACCGAATATTCGACAATATTCACCTTCTGGCCTTTGACCGCGTCAAAACTGGTCTTGTCTTTCAAAATCAGCGCATCATTGCCGTTGGAATAGTCTCCGGTGATGATCGATGTTGAATCCACCCCGCCGATGGCCGGCACGGCCAGCGTGTCCATATTGGTGATGGTCAGCGCATCAAAGCCGCCGGCAGTGTATTGATTGATGGATGTGGAATAATCATTGACCTCAACAACATCGATGGTGATGCCGTATTTATCGGCCCATTTCTTGACGATGCCTTTCTCCGCGGCCCAAGGCCAGGGCATCCAGCCGACATAAATCGTCCAGGCCAGCTTGAAATGTTTTTTCACATCCGCGCGGGCTGGTGTCGCCTTGGTCGCCGTCGCCGCTGCCGCCGCGAGTGCCGCACCGCCGCGTAGAAAATTCTGCCTCGAAAGTGTGGATGAGCCCATATTTGCAATCTCCTTGCGTTCGTTCAGTTCAAAAACGATTCGTAAGGTCGAGCGGCCGGAGGGCCGATGCGACATCACGCATCGAACGCTCTCCCGGGCTTTTGTCCCGCCGTGCACCCGGCGGATGTCTCCCGCCAGGCCGCAGCTCTCGGACCAGCACCACGGCAACGCCGCAGCCGGAACCCTAGCCGCCTATAACCGAGGCTCAGCAAAATACGTGCCACTCCGATAACGTGCCCAAAATCAACGCAAAACGGCGGCTGCCACAACAACGTGCCTCTACTTCAGGCAGAACTGAAGCGAAAAGGCGGCAACACGATCATTTTGCAGGCGCTACGGCCGTGATGCCGCCAATCCCCAGGAGTGCACAATATCCGCCTCATGCTCACCCAAGCCAGGCGATGCGGTCTCAGCCATCATCATCTGACCATCGATTATGATCGGCGTCCGCACACCGGGAATGACGCCGCCTTGCGCCCGCGGTGCCGCAATGTCCTGGCGCATCATGCGGGCCCGCACATGCGGGTCGGCGAAACTATCAGCGACATTATTGATCGGGCCGGCCGGCACGCCCTCTGCCTCCATCGCCGCCAGCAAATCCGCTCGCGCGAGGCGCGCACAACCGGCCGCCAGCAGCCCGACCAACTCCGAACGATGCGCCAACCGCGCCGCATTGGTCGCATAGCGCGGGTCGTTCGCAAGTGCCGGCAACCCCAGCAGTTTAACAAATCGGCCGAATTGCCCATCATTGCCCACTGCCACCATCACATGCCCGTCCGCGACAGCGAAGACCTGATAAGGCACGATATTGGGGTGGGTATTGCCCATGCGATGAGGAATATCGCCCGAGATCAGATAATTCATCGCCTGATTGGCCAGAACACCAACCTGCACATCCAGCAACGCCATGTCGATATGCCCACCCAAGCCCGTCTCGTCGCGCCGGCGCAGAGCCGCCAGAATTCCCACAACGCCATACAAAGCGGTGAACAGATCGGCATAGGCCACACCGATTTTCTGCGGCTCGCCATCCGGCTCACCGGTCAAATCCATAATCCCGCCCATCGCCTGGATCATCGCGTCATATCCCGCCCGCGCGGCATAGGGACCGGTCTGGCCAAAGCCAGTAATGGAGCAGGTGATCAGCCGCGGATTGAGTGAAGCCAGACTTTGATGGTCAAGCCCGTAGCGGGCCAAAGCACCGGGTTTGAAATTCTCGATCACCACATCCGCGCGCCCGGCCAGCGCGCGGACCAAATCCTGACCGGCCGCCTTGGTAAAATCGATAGCGATCGAGCGCTTGCCGCGATTGGCGCCATGAAAATAAGCCGCCGACAAATCCCCGCCGTCCGCCGCCTGGACGAAAGGCGGACCCCATGCGCGGGTATCGTCGCCGCTTCCCGGCCGCTCCACCTTCACCACATCCGCCCCAAGGTCGGCGAGCAATTGCCCCGCCCAGGGGCCTGCAAGAATGCGGGCGAGTTCCAGCACTTTGATGCCGGCCAGCGGCTTATCGCTCATGGGGTATCTTCCGAATGTTTGGCGATGGCGAGCTCGGCGAGCAGCCAGGCGGAAAACAGCGCGACCAACGAATCGCTGCGTTTCGTTTTGGGATAAATGAAATGATGGCCGACATAGTCAATATCCCGGGCGATGCCGCGCAAGGGTGCGACCAATCGACCCGATTGCAATTCGCGCCGCGCCAGCAAGGTTGATTCAAGAGCAACCCCGAGCCCATCAACAGCAGCACCGATCGCCAAAAAGCTGCGGTCAAACCGCAGGCCATGCGGCGGCGGCGCACGCAGTCCGTTCGCAGTAAACCAGTCCGGCCAGCGGATCATTTTATTGTCACTATGGATCAGCGTCTGGGTCAGCAAATCACCAGGCGCGCGGATTTGCGCGGCCAGACCAGGCGCACATAAAGCGGTCACCGTCTCCGGGCCGAGCGGGATGCTAAGCAGCCCAGGCGGCACACGCGGCCCATAGATGATGTCGGCGTCAAATTCATCATTGCTGAATCGCGCATAATCGGTGGCGGCGGCCAGCCTGACATCGATGCCGCGATGGGCGGCGAGAAACAACGTCAAACGTGGTGCCAGAAACTGCGCGGCAAAACTCGGCGCACAATGAAGCCGCAGCAAACGCGGCGTGCGGGTGGAGACAATTTCCAAACCGCGCCGCAATTCATCAAAAGCCAGTTCCACATGGCGGAGCAGCACCTCGCCGTCCGAACTGAGCGCAATCGCCCGTGGTTGGCGTTCGAACAGATTGGCACCCAGCGCATCCTCGAGCTTGCGGACCGCATGGCTGACTGCGCTCGGGGTGAGCCCCAATTCATCGGCTGCCGCCCGAAACGAGCCGGTCCGCCCGGCAGCCTCGAAAGCGCGCAAAAACGACAAAGGGATTTTCTGTAACACTCAATACATGAATCACATTCACCAATCGGTGTAAAGAAGGCGTTTGTCGCGCCCCCCGTCATAGCGCATGTCCGAAAGCAGAAAATGCGTCCAATAAAACGGGAGGGTCAATCGTGCTCAACGGCAAGACGATGGTTATTTCAGGTGCTGCCAGCAAAGCAGGGATCGGGCTGGCCACAGCCCGCTTATGCGCTGTCCAAGGTGCGCGCATCGCCATCCTGGATCTCGATCTGGCTGCCTCCGAGGCCGCCGCAGCCTCGTTGGGCGCAGGCGGCCATATTGGCGTCGCCTGCGATGTGACCGACCATGATGCATGCCAACGCGCCGCCGCCGCCGTGATCGCGGCATTCGGGCACGTCGATTGTCTGATCAACAATGCCGGCATCACCCAGCCGCTGAAAATCATGGATATCAGCAGCGCCAATTGGGAAAAAGTGATCGATGTCAATCTCACCGGCGTGCTTTATCTCAGTCAGGCCTTCATCCCCCATATGCGCGGCCGCAAAGCAGGCTCCATTGCCTGCATGTCCTCGGTGTCGGCCCAGCGCGGCGGCGGTATTTTCGGCGGGCCGCATTATTCGGCGGCCAAAGCAGGCGTGCTCGGCCTCGCCAAGGCAATGGCGCGCGAACTCGGCCCCGATGGCGTGCGGGTGAATTGCGTCACACCGGGGCTCATTCAAACCGAAATTACCGGCGGCCTGCTGAGCGATACGATGCGCGCCGATATTCTCAAAGGCATTCCGCTCAACAGGCTGGGCGATGCAAGCGATGTCGCGGGCGCCTTCCTGTTTCTGGCGTCTGATTTCTCATCCTACATCACCGGGGCGGTGATTGACGTAAATGGCGGGATGCTCATCCATTGAACAAATTATCCAATATCTCCCTCGCCCGCCGCGCCTGGCGGATCAGGCGCAACGCGCTGCGGATGGGCGAAGTGCAAGGCCAAGGCTATATCGCCCAAGCGCTGGGCATCGCCGATGTGCTAGCGGTTGCGTATTTCCACGCTCTGTCATTCCGCCCCGAAGAGCCTGAGTGGGAGGAGCGGGACCGGTTTTTGCTCTCCATCGGGCATTACGCCATCGCGCTTTATGCTGCCTTGATCGAAGCGGGGATCATCCCGGAGAGCGAGCTTGAAACCTATGGCAGCGATGATAGCCGCTTACCGATGTCGGGCATGGCGTCATACACGCCCGGCATGGAAATCACCGGCGGCTCGCTCGGCCATGGGCTCGGCATTGCTGTGGGCTTCGCGCT
Source organism: Rhodospirillales bacterium 20-60-12 (assembly GCA_002255495.1). Classification (GTDB taxonomy): domain Bacteria; phylum Pseudomonadota; class Alphaproteobacteria; order Acetobacterales; family Acetobacteraceae; genus 20-60-12. The sequence continues at coordinate 15,869 of NCAP01000016.1, forward strand.
CGGACTGAAGCGCAAATCATCGAAAAATTTCGTCTACAACCTGCTTTCCGACGGCGAACTGAACGAGGGCTCGACCTGGGAAGCAGCAATGGCCGGCAGCCATTGGAAGCTCGATAATTTGATCGCGATCGTCGATATCAACGACCAGCAGGCCGATGGACCATCGAGTGCGATGACCAGCCGTGAGCCGCAAATCGACCGCTGGCGCGCCTTTGGCTGGTATGTCGAACGGGTCGATGGGAATAATATCGATGAAGTGGTGGCTGCCTTCGACCGCGCACGCCTGCATGATGGCGCGCAGCCGCGAGTGATTTTATGCGACACCAAAATGGCCAAAGGCGTCAAATTCCTCGAAGAGCGCGAGATGAATCATTTTCTCCGCGTTGATCCGGACGAATGGGAAATGGCACTGAACATTCTCGATGAAGGCAAACCCGCATGAGCGAGACACCGGTTGCAAACGCGCCGCCCAAACGTCTGACCACTTCGGCCATGATCGCCTCACTGGCCGCACCCGGCCAGCGCACCAAGCCTGCGCCGTTCGGCCATGCGCTCACGGAACTCGCCCGCGAGAACAAAAATATCGTCGGTATGTCGGCTGATTTGTCGAAATATACCGATATGCATATTTTCGCCAAAGCCTATCCCGAGCGCTTTTATCAAATGGGCATGGCTGAGCAATTATTGATGAGTGCCGCAGCGGGCATGGCGCGTGAGGGCGCGCAACCCTTCGTCACCACTTATGCCGTGTTCGCTGCCCGGCGGGCTTATGATTTCATCTGTCTCGCCATTGCCGAAGAAAATCTCGATGTCAAAATCGTCTGCGCGCTGCCGGGTCTGACCACCGGCTACGGGCCGAGCCATCAAGCAACCGAGGACATTGCGATATTCCGCGGCATGCCGAACCTGACCATTATCGATCCGTGCGATGCCCTGGACATCGAGCAGGCAGTACCCGCCATCGCCCCTTATAAGGGGCCGGTTTACATGCGCCTGCTGCGCGGTAACGTGCCGCTGGTTCTGGATGAGTATAATTATAAATTCGTACTCGGCCGCGCCGCCATGCTGCGCGACGAGAACGATGTGCTGATCATCTCCTCAGGCTTCATGACGATGCGCGCGCTCGAGGCGGCCAAGCTGCTCGAGCAGGATAACGTCAAGGCCGCCGTCCTGCATGTACCGACCATCAAGCCGCTGGATGAGGCCGGGATTTTAGCCGCTGCATCCAAACCAGGGCGGATGGTGGTGGTCGCAGAGAATCACAGCGTCATTGGCGGCCTCGGTGAAGCGGTTGCAAGCCTGTTGCTGCGTCATGGCGTCACACCCGCCTTCCGCCAAATCGGCCTGCCGGATCAATTTCTCGATGCCGGCGCCCTGCCGACGCTCCATGAGCGCTACGGCATTTCAACCGAAGCTGTCGCCCGGCAGATTAAATCCTGGCTGTAGCTGCCTTGCCTTACGGATAAACCGGGAAACCGGCATGATGAACGACAAAAAATTAGGAGGAAACCACATGACCTATCGCTTGACCCGCCGTTCCATATTGGCTGCCGGCGCAGCCCTACCTTTGGTCAGCATTATCACCCGCCGCGCCGATGCCGCGGAATTCACCTATAAGCTCGCAACCGGGCAAGCGCCCTCGCATCCGGTGAATATCCGCGCGCAGGCCGCGATCGATCGCATCAAGGAAGCGACATCGGGCAAATTGCAAATCGAATTATTCCCCGCCGCCCAGCTCGGCACTGACACGCTGCTGATTTCCCAGGTGCGCAATGGCGGCGTGCAATTCATCAACATGGCCGCCTCAATCTTGGCGACTTATGTGCCGGCTGCGGGGATTGTGAATGTCGGTTTTGCATTCGACGGCTATAATCAGGTCTGGCAGGCGATGGACGGGCCATTGGGCAAATATATCAGCGCGCAGATCAGCAATGCCAATCTGATGACCATTGGCCGCAGCTGGGATAACGGCTTCCGCCAGATCACCTCGTCAAGCAAGCCGATCAAGGCGCCGGGCGATCTGAAGGGCTTCAAGATCCGCGTGCCGGACGCCCCGATATTGACCTCGCTTTTCACCTCACTCGGCGCCGGGCCGACGCCGCTTGATTTCTCCGAAGTCTATACCGCGCTGCAAACCCATCTGGTGGCCGGACAGGAGAACCCACTGCCGATCATCGACACCGCCAAACTCTATGAAGTGCAGAAATATTGCTCGATGACCGGCCATGTCTGGGATGGCTATTGGATTCTCGGCAATCCGGCGGCATTTCGCGAATTGCCTGCCGACGTGCAGGCCATTGTGCTGCGTGAGTTCGATCAGTCAGCCATCGCCGAACGCGCGGACATCGCCGCCCTCAGCCAATCGCTCCGCCAGAGCATGAGCGCCAAAGGACTGCAATTCCTTGATGTTGATAAGGCGCCGTTCCGTACCGCTCTGGCGCAGACGAATTTCTATCCGTCATGGAAGAAGAAATTCGGCGAGGACGCTTGGTCACTTCTCGAACAAACATCCGGCAAGTTGGGGTGAGTGCCGCCAGCAACATGGACCATCTCGATTCAGCCTCGCAGGGCGGGGCGGCAGGAGAGCGCGAGATTGCGCACCTGCCGCTGCGCCGGCTCGACCGGCTGCTCGGCTGGCTGATCGATGCACCGGCTGCTTTGCTGGTGCTGGCCGAGTTTGTGTTGACCTTGACCGGCGTGATCTCACGCTTCGTCTTCAACGCCCCCTTGGCCTGGTGCGACGAGCTGATCTCCATCCTGTTCCTGTGGCTGACCATGTTCGGCGCGGCCAGCGCGTTACGGCGCGGCGATCACATGCGCATGACGACATTGGTGAACAATCTGCCCGGGCCATGGCGCGCGCGCCTGAACGCCCTGGCCGTGGTAGCACCCGCCTTGCTGCTGCTCATTCTGATCAATCCGACGATTCAATATGCCGCCGCGCAATGGAGCGTGCAGACCCCGACTTTAGGCTTGCACGACACGCTGCGCGCAGGCGCGTTGCCGGTTGGATTTGGGCTGATGATCATGGTCTGCCTGCTGCGCCTGGCGCGGCATGATGCCCGACATATTCTTCTCGCCATCGGTGTATTGGCGCTGATTGGCGCGGCACTTTATGGCTTGGCGCCGGCGCTTAATCAGATCGGCAATTGGAATCTGCTCGTCTTTTTCGTGCTGCTTCTGGCAGGCGGCGTGCTCAGCGGCGTGCCGATCGCTTTTTGCTTCGGGCTCTGCACCGCCGCCTATTTGATGACCATCGGCAGCACGCCGCTGGCGGTCATGCCGGGCTCGATGGACCAGGGCATGAGCTCGGCCATTTTGCTTGCCATACCTTTATTCATCCTCCTCGGTTATCTCCTGGTCTCGACGCGGATGGCCGCAGTCATCGTGGAATTTCTCGCGGCCTTGCTGGGTCATATCAGGGGTGGATTATCCTTCGTATTGATCGGTGCGGTGTTGCTGGTCTCGGGCATCTCAGGCGCCAAAACCGCCGATCTTGCGGCCGTGGCACCGGTGCTGGTGCCGGAGATGAAGCGCCGCGGCATCAATGAAGGCGAGATTGTCTCCCTGCTCGCCACATCCGGCGCCATGGCGGAAACCATACCCCCCTCGATCGTGCTGATCATCATCGGCTCGGTCACCGGCGTATCCATCGCCGCTTTGTTCACCGGCGGCTTGCTGCCGGGCTTCGTATTAGCCATGGCACTCGCCCTGGTCGCGCGCTGGCGGACATTGGAATCGGGCACACATCTGACCCGGAAGATCCCCCGGCGTGAAGTCGGGCGGCGCTTCGTCATCGCGCTGCCGGGGCTTATTCTGCCGTTCATCATCCGCTTTGCAGTCATTGACGGTATCGCCACGGCAACCGAGGTTTCAACCATCGGCATCTTTTATGCCGTGGTCGTCGGGCTCGTCATTTATCGGCATTTCGAGTGGCGCCGGCTCTACCCCATGCTTGTTCATACCGCCTCGCTGGCCGGGGCGATTTTATTCATCATCGGCGCCGCAACCGCGATGGGCTGGGCGCTGACCCAATCGAATTTCTCCCACGCCATTGCCGTGTTCATGGCCGGTGTTCCGGGCGGGCGCTACGGGTTTTTATTGATCTCGATGCTGATGATGATCGTGTTGGGCAGCGTGCTTGAGGGGATACCGGCAATGGTCCTGTTCGGCCCCCTGCTCTTCCCGATTGCCCGCCAGCTTGGCATCAATGAAGTGCAATATGCCATGGTCGTTGTGCTTTCGATGGGCATCGGCCTGTTCGCGCCACCATTCGGACTTGGCTATTATGCCGCATCGACCATCGCCCGGATCAGCCCCGATGCCGGTATGCGGCGCATCTGGCCCTATACGGCCGCCTTGGTGACCGGATTATTGCTGGTCGCTGCGGTGCCATGGATTTCCACCGGGTTTCTGGGTTAATGAGGCGTTATGAACCAGCCCCCGGACAAGCCGCGTATTGTCTTCCTCGATCGCGCCACCCTCGCCCCATCAGTCACTTTGCACGTGCCGGGTTTTGCCCATGACATGATCTCCTATGATCGCAGTGCCGCTGCCGATGTCGCGGGCCGGATTGAAAACGCGGATATCGTGATTACCAACAAAGTGAAACTCACCGAGTCCGCAATTGCCCAGGCGCAGCGTTTGCGGTTTGTCGCCGTCGCGGCAACCGGCACCGATAATGTCGATCTCGCAGCGTGCCGCGCGCGCGGTATCATTGTCAGCAATATCCGCGATTATGCGGTCAATACCGTGCCCGAACATACATTCGCCCTGATATTGGCGCTGCGCCGAAGCCTGCTGGCCTATCGAGACTCGGTGCGCGCCGGGCGCTGGCAGGATTCCGGGCAATTCTGCTATTTTGACTATCCGATCGAGGATCTCGCCGGTTCGGTGTTGGGCATCGTCGGCAGCGGCGCCCTTGGCTCGAAAGTGGCAGCTCTCGGCCGGGCCTTCGGCATGAAAGTAATCTTTGCCGGGCGCAAGGATGCGCCCGCCACCCAGGGCCATGTCGAATTTGGCGAATTTCTGGCCAATGCGGATATCATCACATTGCATTGCCCCCTGACCCCGAGCACCCGCAATATGATCGATGCAACGGCTTTCGCCGCCATGCGCCGGCATCCCTTGCTGATCAACACAGCGCGCGGCGGGCTTGTGGACGAAATTGCCTTGGGCCATGCTTTGCGCAGCGGTCAGATTGCCGGCGCAGGGTTCGATGTCGCAACCGCCGAGCCGCCGCCTGCTGATCACCCTTTGATGTCATTATGCGACATGCCGCAATTCATCCTCACCCCGCATGTCGCCTGGGCGAGCCACAGCGCCATGCAGGCCCTGGCCGATCAAATGATCGGTAATATCGAACTCTTCATGGCCGGAACGCCGCGTCACATCGTCTGAATTTGGCGGCCCGCTTGATCCACATCAAGGCCTGATATCTGCAAATAGGCTTATTGGGGCTTCATGTTTTTGTCATGGAGGCCGATATGAGCAAGGCAGATAGCAGCAGAGCCGATCAGACGGGTGACAGCTTGGCGATCAGTTCGATCAGCCGCCATTTTATGGTTCCGCACACCGAGATCATCGCCCATCTCTCGAGCGTCATGAGGGTAATCACTGAGGCGCAAATCGAATGCAGCATGGCATTATTGCGAGCGCAGGCCGATATGGTGCAGGCGTGGCTGCCGGCCGCCCCTCTGCTCGCAGCGGAAACCGATCCACCCTACCTTGCCGCGCGCAAGGCCGAGCATGTCCATTGAGCAGGCGGCTTCCCCTCAGTTCAACCTGAAGGGAAAGCGCGGCCTGATTTTGGGGATCGCCAATGATCACAGCATTGCCGCCGGATGCGCGCGCCAGTTCGCGGCGCAAGGGGCCATTCTGGCGGCAACATATCTCAACGCCACCGCAAAGCCCTTTGTCAGCGCGGTGACCGATGCCCTGCCCTGCCCCATTCTGCTCGCCTGCAACGTGCTGGACCCGGGCGCTCTGGAAGCAGTGTTCGCCGACATTACCAAAAATTGGGGCAGTCTGGATTTCGTTCTGCATTCCATCGCCTTCGCGCCAAAAAATGATTTGCATGGGCGGGTCACCGATTGTTCGGCCGCAGGTTTTGCCACGGCCATGGACGTATCCTGCCACTCCTTCATTCGTGCGGCGAAACTCGCCGAACCATTGATGAAACAAGGCGGCACATTGCTGGCGGTCAGCTTCTACGGGTCGGCTCATGTGGTGGCGCATTATAACATCATGGGGCCGGTCAAAGCGGCATTGGAGAGCAGCGTGCGCTATCTGGCAGCAGAACTCGGGCCGCAACAAATCAGGGTGCACGCTTTGTCACCGGGGCCGATCGCTACGCGCGCCGCGCGGGGCATTGATCGGTTCGATGAATTGCTGGCCGATGCGGCCATACAGGCGCCCGAACATCAATTGGTCACGATCGATGATGTCGGCGCGGTCGCGGCCTTTCTGGTCAGCGACGCCGCACGGCACATGACCGGCACGATCATACCCATCGATGCCGGCCAGCAGGTGGTGGCATGATGCCCGGATCAGACAAAGACCGGGCGTTGCATGTCGCCCAGGCGAAATTATCGGGCGGATTGGCGCCGGAGGCGATGGGCCTCGCTTTAGCCGATTGGAGTTTGCATATCGCCAATCAGCCGAGCAAACGCGCTGCCTTGGTCAAGCGTGCCTTGGCCGATATGAAAGCCTTCTGGTTACAAGCCATGGGATTGCCGCAGCCGCCGCCGAACCAAGATATTCATGATCATCGCTTCGCTCACCCAACCTGGAACCAGCCCGGATATGCCTTGCTTCGCGATGCCTATCTGCGGAGCGAACATTGGTGGCAGGAGGCAACGACCGACATCGACGGTATGACACGGCAGAACCAGCAAATGATCAGCTTTCTGACACGCCAGATGATCGATGCCGCCTCGCCGGTGAATATCCCGCTGCTCAATCCACAGATTATTGAGACGACGAGGCTCAGCCACGGCGAGAATATCCGCCAAGGTCTGGAAAATTTTCTGGCCGACATGGCCGCGGTCGAACAGCCGCCACTGCAACATATACCCGGTCAGGATGTCGCCATCACGCCGGGCGAGGTGATTTTCCGCAACCATTTGATCGAGCTGATCCAATATAACCCAAGCACCGCGACAGTTCACCCTGAACCAATCCTGATCATTCCAGCCTGGATTATGAAATATTATATTCTCGATCTATCGCCTGAAAACTCGCTCATTCGCTATCTGGTCGCTGCCGGCTACACGGTATTCTGCATCTCCTGGCTCAATCCACAAACCAAGGACCGCGATCTCGGACTTGATGATTACCGCCGCGATGGCGTGATGGCAGCTATTGATGCCGTCAGCGCCATTTGCGCAGATGCCAAAATCCATGCTTTGGGCTACTGCCTGGGCGGCACCCTGCTCTCCATCACCGCCGCTGCCTTGGCGCGCGACGGTGATACGCGCATCGCCGGCCTGACAATGCTCGCTGCCCAAACCGATTTTACCGAGGCGGGTGAGCTGAAAGTCTTCATCTCCGAACCGCAACTCGCCCTGCTCGATGATGTCATGGGCGAGGCGGGATATCTTGACGGCGCCAAAATGGGCGGCTCTTTCGCCATGCTGCGCGCCAATGACATGATCTGGTCACGCATCTCGCATCGCTATTTTCTAGGCGAGAAAACGCATGAATCCGATATGGCGTCCTGGGATGCCGACACGACCCGGATGCCCTATCGCATGCATTCGCAATATTTACGCAAGCTCTATCTGCATAATGATCTGGCCGAGGGCCGCCTGAATGTCGAAGGCAAGCCGGTGATCATCAGTCAGATCAAAGTCCCCTGCTTCATTGTCAGCGCCGAAACCGATTGGGTCGCACCTTGGCGGTCGGTGCATAAATTCATGCTTCTCAACGCCGGCGATATCACCTTCATCCTGGCATCCGGCGGCCATAATGGCGGCATCGTCAGCGTGCCTGGCACACCACACCGGCATTACCGGGCGATGCGCCGCAAACCCGGCGAGGCCTATCAATCGACGGAGGATTTCATGGCCACAGCCAAACTGACCGAGAATTCCTGGTGGCCGGCTTTGGTCGAATTTCTCGATCTATATTCATCGCGGGCCACATCACCACCGGCCATGGGCAACCCCAAGGCTGGATATAAAAAGCTGGAACCCGCCCCCGGCCAATATGTCTTGCAGCGTTAGCAACATTATGGATGATCACAACAAAGCTGCACCCTTGCTTGAAAACCGCACTTACGATGAAATCGCCATCGGCGATTCCGCCTCGATATCGCGGCTCGTCACGGTGCAGGACATTGAGTTATTCGCGCTGATATCGGGCGACATCAATCCAGCGCATATCGATGCTGCCTATGCCAGCACAGATATGTTTCATCATATCATCGCCCAAGGTATTCTCACGGCCGGATTAATCTCGGCGGTTCTGGGCACAAAGCTGCCTGGCCCCGGCACCATTTATCTGGGTCAGGATCTGCAATTCCGCGCACCGGTCAGCCCGGGCGATCTGATCACGGCAACACTCACGGTCAGCGCCAAGCAGGATGATCATGATCGAATCACTCTGGATTGCCATTGTCTTAATCAGGATCATGTCGAGGTGATCAGGGGCACTGCCCACGTCCGTGCACCGCGCGATAAAGTCAGACTCCCGGCAACAGCTTTGCCCGACGTGCGGCTCATGCGGCATCTCCAGTTCCGCACCTTGCTGGCCCGCGCGCTGGAACGCACGCCCCTGACTACGGCCATCGTTCATCCCTGTGATGAGTTATCGCTCCGGGCCGCCATCGAAGCCATGCAGGCTGGTCTGATGCTGCCCATCCTGGTCGGGCCGATCGCCAAAATCAATGAGGTCGCCACGCAAAACTTCATCGACATCACCGGCATACGCATCGTGGCGACTGCTCATAGCCATGAGTCCGCCACACGGGCCGTGGCTCTGGTCCGTGCGGGCGAGGCGGCCCTATTGATGAAAGGCGCATTGCATACCGATGAACTCATGCATGCGGTCATGCATCCTGAGAGCGGTCTGCTCACCGGCAAACGCCTCAGCCATGTCTATGTCATGGATGTGCCAGGATATTCCCGGCCGTTATTGGTCACCGATGCAGCAATCAATATCGCCCCTGATCTCGAAGAAAAAAGCGCGATTGTGCAAAACGCGATCGATCTTGCCATCGCACTGGGAAATCCCATGCCGCGCGTCGCGATCCTCGCTGCCGTCGAGACGGTCAATCCTGCCATGCGCGCCACATTGGATGCAGCTGCTTTATGCAAAATGGCCGAGCGCGGGCAAATATCGGGCGGTATTGTCGATGGTCCGTTGGCACTCGACAACGCCATCGATCCGCGTGCGGCGAAAGACAAAAACATCATCTCGCCCGTTGCGGGTTTGGCGGATATTCTGGTGGTTCCCAACATCGAAGCCGGCAATATGCTGGCCAAGCAATTGACCTTTCTCAGCGGTGCGGATGCGGCGGGCATCGTACTTGGTGCCAGCGTGCCGATCATTCTAACCAGCCGCGCCGATCAGATGCGCACGCGCCTTGCCTCTGTTGCGGTCGCCGCCATCATGGCCACCGGACACTCATAAATGACGGCCGCGATTATGACGATCAATGCCGGGTCATCGAGCATTAAATTTGCCCTCTTTGCCACCGAGCCCGCGCTGCATTGCATCGCCGATGGCGCCATCGAAAAGACCGGCACGGGACAGCATTTTTACGCCCATGACGATGCCGGGCAATTATGTGCGACGCGGGATTGGCCAGATCATGAAGCGGTGAGCCCACATGATCTGCTCACACCCTTGATCGAATGGGTAACGAGCCATCTGGGTGATTGCGCATTGATCGCCATCGGTCATCGGATTGTCCATGGCGGCACGGCGTTCAGTGAACCGGTTGAACTCACGCCAGCGCATTTGCGCATGCTCGAAGCGCTCTCTCCGCTCGCCCCGTTGCATCAGCCGGCCAGTCTGGCAGCGATTAAAGCGATGATGACATTGCGCCCGCTTGTCCGGCAAATCGGCTGCTTCGACACGGCCTTTCATCATGGTGCAGATGAGTTAGTGACAAGGTTAGCCCTACCGCGCCATTATTTTGATCAGGGCGTGCGCCGCTACGGATTCCACGGCATCTCGTACGAATTCATCTCCCGGCGCCTGCGGGTCCTGGCACCGGCGCTGGCGGCCGGCTATGTCATCGCCGCTCATCTGGGCAACGGCGCAAGCGTCTGTGCGATGAAGGACGGTCGGTCAGTTGATTCATCCATGGGTTTTACCGCCCTCGATGGTCTGATCATGGGCACGCGCTGCGGCACGATCGATCCCGGCGTGCTGCTCTATTTATGCCAGACCGATGGCATGACGCCCGATCAGGTCAGTCACTTGCTCTATGAAAAATCGGGGCTGCTCGGCATATCAGGCATCAGCAGCGATATGCGGGTATTGCTGGCGAGTGCCGATGCACACGCCGCGCAGGCGGTGGCGCTATTCGTCTATCGCGCCGCTTACGATATCAGCGCCTTGATCGCATCGCTGGGCGGACTTCATTGTATCGTCTTCACCGCCGGCATCGGCGCGCATGCCCCCGCCATCAGGGCGGCGATTTGCGCGCGCCTCGCCTGGCTCGGCATTATCATCGACGATGAGTCCAATCAGAACAATGCAACCATCATCAGCGCGCCGAACAGCAAGATCCAGATCATGGTCATCCCGACTGACGAGCAAGCCATGATCGCCCAGCATTGCGTGGAACATCTCGCCCGGACTTAGATCAATATTGGTTTGGATGGAGTCACTTGACCCCAACTAAACCAATAAAATTGATCGGATAAAGTTGCTCGCCAAAATATAAGCTAGAGCGTTTCCGATTGATCGGAAAACGCTCTGGAGCGGGTGCGTGATAACGCATCACGTTCTAGCATCCCTAACCTGCCCGGCCCGCGCCAGATTCGCCGTTCTGCCGATATATCGTCCTGGATCAGCGCCGATATTTCCCGTAGAGAATATGATCCCAACAGGATCATACCCTCTTTGACAATGGATAATGCAAAACCGGGCGCTGTGGCGGCCGAGGCCCGGCCTCATGTGTCGAACCGGCGGATCACATGGCAAATTCTGACCACGGTCATGTTCAATCTGGTCGCCTACATCCTGATCGGGTTCCCCTTGGCCGTACTGCCGCGGATTGTGCATTACGATCTCGGTTATAGCGTTGTCATGGCCGGCCTGATGATCAGCCTGCAATATGTCGCCACTTTGCTCACCCGATCAGTGGTCGGCCGATTATCCGACTCAAAGGGACCCAAACGCTCCGTATTGATCGGCCTGACCTGCGCCTCATGCAGCGGCCTCGCCATGATTGCCGCCGGCATCGCCTCAACGCCCTTGGTGATCATGCTATGGCTTGCGCTCAGCCGCCTGTTGCTGGGTGCGGCCGAAAGCGGAACCGGCACGGGATGCATAGCCTGGGGGATCGGCCGGACCGGCGCGGCCCACACGGCCGAGGTTATTTCCTGGAACGGCGTCGCCTCCTATGGCGGCATTGCGCTCGGCGCACCCGCCGGTGTGTTGCTCAGCAGGATCGATGGGCTGACAGCTTTGGGCATCGTCACCACTGGCATGGCGCTGTGCGCGTGGGCCCTGGCCTGCTTGAAGCCCGCCACACCGATTGTGCCGGGCATCAGAATGAAATTTGCCAGCGTGCTGCGTCAGATGCTGCCTTACGGCACCAGCCTCGCTCTCGGATCGGTGGGATTTGGCACGATCGTCGCGTTCATGGCGCTGTTTTATGCCAGCCGGCATTGGAACAACGCCGCCTACGCGCTCAGTGCGTTTGGACTGGCTTTTGTCGCCGTGCGCATTTTTTTCTCACGCGCCATCGGCCGGTTCGGCGGCTATCGCACCTCGATCGTCTCCTTCGTCATCGAGAGTGCCGGCTTGCTGACCTTGTGGCTCGCCCCCTCGCCCTGGGTCGCTGTATCGGGTTCGGTTTTGACCGGCTTCGGACTCTCCTTGATTTTCCCTGCCATGGCCGTCGAAGCGCTCAAATCCGTCTCCGTTGCCAATCGGGGCGCGGCAATCGGCCTGTACACTGTCTTTCTCGACATCTCCCTCGGCGCCACCGGCCCGTTGGCAGGTTTGGTGATCGGCCGGTTCAGCTATGCGGCGGTCTATTTACTGGCCGCCATGGCTGCCGCCGGCGCCGGTTTGCTGACATTGCGCCTGATGATGACATCCGAGCCCAGATTTTAAGCCGATTGCTCCGCGTCAGACGCGCTCAATCAGCACCGCAATCCCCTGCCCCACACCGATGCACATGGTCACGACAGCACGCTTGCCGCCCATGGTCTCCAGCGCGTTCACCGCCGTCATGGCCAGGCGCGCGCCGGAAGCGCCGAGCGGATGGCCGATGGCAATGGCCCCGCCATGCGGATTAACGCGCGCATCGTCATCGGCCAGGCCCAATTGCCGTGTCACCGCCAGCGCCTGGCTGGCGAACGCCTCGTTCAGCTCGACCACGTCGATATCGCTCAGCGACAAACCGGTTTTGGCCAGTAACGCCATTGTCGCCGGCGCCGGGCCAATGCCCATGATCCGCGGCGGCACGCCGGCCGTTGCCATCGCCACGACGCGCGCACGCGGGGTAAGCCCGTGGCGCTTTGCAGCCTCCGCGGACGCGATAAGCAAAGCCGCGGCACCGTCATTCACGCCCGATGCATTACCCGCGGTCACCGTTCCCGGGTCGCGGAAAGGCGTTTTCAACTTGGCCAGACCCTCCAGCGTGGTCTCGGCGCGGGGATGTTCATCGCGGTCAAACGATACATCGCCTTTTCGGCTCGGAATGCTCACCGTTGTGATCTCCCGGGCAAAGAAGCCTGCTTGCTGCGCGGCCGCGCATTTCTGCTGGCTGCGCCAGGCGAACAGGTCCTGATCCGCGCGTGAGATCTGATAATCGGCGGCGACATTTTCACCGGTTTCGGGCATCGATTCAGCGCCGAACTGCGCTTTCATCTGCTTATTCACGAACCGCCAGCCGATTGTGGTGTCATAAATTTCAGCACTGCGACCGAAGGCTTCGCTGGATTTGCCCATCACGAAGGGCGCGCGCGTCATGCTTTCCGCGCCACCTGCAATCATCAGTGCCGCATCACCCGATCTGATCGCGCGCGCTGCGGTGCCGACCGCATCGAGCCCCGACCCGCAAAGCCGGTTGATGGTGGAACCCGGAACGCTCACCGGCAAGCCGGCCAGAAGGGCTGCCATCCGGGCTATGTTGCGGTTATCCTCGCCGGCCTGATTGGCGCAGCCGAGAATAACGTCATCCACCGCCGCCGCATCGAGCCCAGGATTCTTGGCCATCAGGGCACGCAGCGTATGGGCCGCCAGATCATCGGCCCGCACATCGCGCAGCGCGCCAGCATAGCGGGCGAAGGGCGTGCGGATAAAATCGCAAATAAAAGCCTCGGTCATGGCGTGCTCTCTATGTCGGTGTTCGAAATATGGTTCAGATCCGTCGTTACCTAAAATCGGTGCGAAGAGCCATATCCGGCCACCAAGAGATTCTCAGCCAGCCATTTGATCGCATTTCACGTTGCAGGCCAAGTGGAGAGTTGACGGCTCCTTATGCAAAATGTCCGCTTGGATAGATCGATACCAAGTCACCGCCGATGAAGCCTTGATAAATATCGTCGTTGGTCGATAGCGCATTCATGACCAAATCGTCGCGCTGAATATCCTCAAAGCTTTACCGGAAACAGGCCATCAGACCGCCTTTGATATTGTTCAGCCCAGGATAACCGCGTGGTTTAGCGATCTCGTAGAAGCCCAGGCGACGGTAAAATGCCACATGTTTGGCACATACGGCGGTAAATACCGTATCGATATTGAGATGCAGGATCAGATAACCGATCATTCCGAACATCCCAAAAACCAGGCTTTGATCGAACTTGAAATCGGGGTGGCGTGCCAGCAGAGTTGGCTGGGTTTGTTTGAACACCGTTTCGCTTTCTATAAGCGGAGGCTCTGCCGGGTTGGTGGGCAGTCTGCCGGCATCTTGGCCTTGCGCAATGAGGGCGTAGCCCGACTGGAGCGAGGCGCAGATACCGGTCGCGAATTTTTCAGGCGGCTGCAAGCAGGGGTGCCTGGGTGAAATAGGTTTGGTCCGGCGTGCGGGCGCCAAAGGCTCGGATGAGGGCGCCGGCCATTGTAGAAATTCAGGTAGCGCCCAAGCCCGGCGCGGGCTTCCGCCACGCTGGCATAGGCGTGCAGGTACACCTCTTCATACTTCAGCGAGCGCCAGAGCCGTTTGACAAATACCTTGTCGCGCCAGGCCGCCTTGCCATCCATGCTGATCATGATGGCGTTTTTCAGCGGCAGGCCGGTGAAGTCCCCGCTGGTGAATTGGCTGCTCTGGTCGGTGTTGAAAATCTCTGGCCGGCCGTAACGGGAAAAGCGCTTCCTCCACCGCTTCAATGCAGAATTCGACCTTCAACGTGATCGATAATTTCCACGCCAGTACCCGTCGGCTGAACCAGTCCACCACCGCCGCCAGATACACAAAACCGCGCGCCATCGGAATATACGTGGTGTCCATTGCCCAGACTTGGTTCGGCCGGTCGATTACCATGCCGCGCAGTAGATATGGGTAAACCTAGTGGCCTGGAGCGGGCTTTGAGGTATTCGGCCGGCGATACACCGCCTCGATCCCCATTCTGCGCATCACCGCAAGCTCACCCGCCGGCACCGGCCAACGCACATAATACAGGCTGCCGCGGCCAAGCCGCAGCAACTCGGCCTCCCGAGTTAAAGGCAGTTTGTGCCCGCGGTCGATCATCGCTTTGCGCTCAACAGGCCGGCTTTGCCGAGCGCACCGGACAAAAAATCATTTTCAAGCGTGAGTTCTCCGATCTTCGCGTGGAGGGTTTTCAAATCCACAGGCGCCGGGACCTCGGCCACCGGTGCCCCGCCGAAAAGCCCGGCGGCACCCTCCGCCAGCTGCGCCTTCCAGGTGGTGATCTGGTTCGGGTGAACGTCATACATCTGCGCCAATTCAGCCAGAGTCTTCTCGCCCTTCAAGGCAGCCAAAGCCACTTTGCCCTTGAACGTTTGGGCATGGTTTCAGCGGGGACGCTTCGTCATAATCTCGCCTGTTCCGCGGCATCATCGCCGAGTTCAGGCAGAAATTCCACTTATCCCGGTGTTCGAATTTGGCCAGCCACCTTTATAGCCCAATGTCGATCAATTTTAGCATCAACGGGCTCGTTATGAGTGGCTTAACCGATCATTGATATTGACATTTGGTCCGCTCAACGCTGAGCATCCGTGATGTTTTGCGGCACCCAGTGGCATCCGATTTTCGGATGGCAACCGAAGCCAGGCACAGGAAATAACACGTGACAGGAGTGATGCCGTGGCATCTGGCGGGCCGCGCCCGATAGCGATGATCACTACGTTTACGCCATAGCCCTATGAGATCACGCCTCCCAACCTGACGAGAGAAGAGCGGCCTGCTCAAGAACCGTTTGCGTGGCCTTTTCCTGCTTATCAGGCGGGTATCCGTATTTCCGGAGTATGCGTTTGACCATTACACGCAACTGCGCGCGGACGTTCTCGCGCATTGTCCAGTCTATGGTGACGTTCTTCCGCACGGTCTCCACCAGTTCGCGCGCGATTGTACGAAGCGTTTCGTCACCAAGAACCTGGACGGCGCTGTCGTTAGTCTCCAGAGCGTCGTAGAAGGCCATCTCGTCGTCGTTTAGGCCGAGTTCCTCGCCTCGCCGCGAGGCAGCCCGCATGTCCTTCGCCAGGGCGATGAGTTCCTCGAGGACCTGCGCGGCCTCAATGGCCCGGTTCTGATATCGCCGCAGAGCCCGTTCGAGCATTTCGGCGAACGACCGCGCCTGAACCACATTTTTGCGACTCCGGGTCCTAATTTCGCCCTTCAGTAGCTTTTCCAGCAGTTCGACGGCCAAGTTCCGCTGCGGCATCCCGCGCACTTCAGCCAGAAACTCATCTGACAAAATCGAGATATCCGGCTTTTGGAGCCCGGCGGCCGCGAAGATATCGATCACGCCCTCCGGACTTACGGCGCGCGCGATGATTTGCCGGACAGCGTGATCCAGTTCCTCGTCCGACCGAGCGTCACCGGGCGCCCGCTTGGAGAGCACGGCCTGTAGCGCCTGGAAGAACGCCACATCGTCGCGAATACCCAAAGCACGCTCATGCGGGACCGCAAGCGCGAAAGCTTGCGATAGTTCGCGCACGACCGTGACGAAGCGATCCTTTCCATTCTCCTGCGACAGGATGCGCTCCTGCGCGGGCGGCAACAGGCCCAATCTTTCCTGCGGGCTTCCAGTAGTCCACTTCGACCAATCAAAGCCGTGGAGCATGCCGCAGCAGACTTCATGCCTCTCCAGCATCACCGCGACCGCCTCGTCCTGGTCGAGCGCGGTGCGGCCGGTGCCGCCGCTCTCGGTGTAGGTGGCGAGCGCCTGTTTCAGTTCCTGCGCGAGGCCGAGATAGTCCACCACAAGCCCGCCAGGCTTGTCCTTGAATACTCGGTTCACGCGAGCGATAGCCTGCATCAGCCCGTGCCCGCGCATCGGCTTGTCAATATACATCGTATGCAGGCACGGGGCATCGAACCCGGTCAGCCACATATCGCGCACGATCACCAGCCGAAACGGATCCTTCGCATCGCGGAAGCGATTGGCCAGCGCCTCGCGGCGCGGCTTGTTGCGAATGTGCTGCTGCCAGTCCGGTGGATCGGACGCCGAGCCGGTCATCACGACTTTGACCGACCCGGCGTCATCCCCGTCGCCGTGCCACGCAGGGCGCAGCTTGATGATCTCCCCATAGAGTTCCACCGCGATGCGGCGGCTCATGCAGACGATCATCCCCTTTCCGTCCATGGCTTCGAGCCGCTTCTCGAAATGCTCGACGATATCGCGGGCAACCAGTTCCAGCCGCTTGTCCGATCCGACAACCGCTTCGAGCTGCGCCCATCTCGACTTGAGCTTTTCTTTACGCTCTACCTCCTCGCCCTCGGTCGCTTCTTCAAAATCGGGGTCGATTTTCGGTCGCTCGGCGTCGGCCAGCGCCAGCTTGGCCAGGCGGCTCTCGTAGTAGATCGGCACTGTTGCGCCGTCCTTCACCGCCCGCTGGATGTCGTAGATGCTGATATATTCGCCGAAAACCGCCCGCGTGCTGGCGTCCTTCAGCTCAATCGGCGTGCCGGTGAACCCGATGAACGAGGCATGCGGCAGCGCGTCTCGCATGTGTCGCGCATAGCCGTCGATGAAATCATATTGGCTCCGATGCGCCTCATCGGCCATGACAACGATGTTGCGCCGCTCTGACAGCGTCGGGTGCCGGTCGCCTTTCTCCTCCGGCATGAATTTATGAATTGTGGTGAACACCACCCCGCCGGCCTCGACCGTCAGGAGTTCCCTGAGATTCGTCCGGGACGTCGCGTGCGCGGGCGGCTGGCGCAGCAGGCCGGCGCAGCGCGAGAAGGTGCCGAACAACTGGTCGTCCAGATCATTGCGGTCCGTCAGCACGACGATGGTCGGATTTCTCATCGCGGGCTCGCGGATGATGCGCCCGGCGTAGAAGGCCATGGTCAGGCTCTTGCCCGAGCCCTGCGTGTGCCAGACGACGCCGATGCGGCGATCTCCCTGCTTGCCGCCATGCCGGGCGCCTGCGGGCGAGGCCTGCGCCAACGCAGCCGCGCGCAACGTCTCGGCCACAGCCGCCTGCACGGCGTGGAACTGGTGATAGCCCGCCATCTTCTTGACGATCTTGCCGCCGTCATCCTCGAAGACGATGAAGTCGCGGATCAGGTCGAGGAACCGCTGCTTCTGGCCCAATCCCTCGACCACCACCTGAATTTCCGGCAAATGCGGGTCAGCCAACGCCTCGCCGGCGATAGTCCGCCAGGGTTTGAACCATTCCCGCCCCGCGCCGACCACGCCGATGCGCGCCTCCACGCCATCCGATGCGACGAGCAGCGTATTGGCCGTGAAGAGGGACGGCAGTTCCGCCTCATAGGTCTGCAATTGCTGGAAGGCGCTCCAGATCGTCGCATTCTCGCCGGCGGCGTTCTTGAGTTCGATCAGCCCCAGCGGCAGCCCGTTCAGGAACAGCGCCACGTCCGGGCGGCGTGTCTGCTTCGCCTCCGTCACGCTGAACTGGTTGACCGCGAGCCAGTCGTTCGCCTCCGGCCGGTCGAAGTCGATCACGCGGGCCTGGGCGCCGCGAATGGCGCCTTGGCCGTCGCGGTACTCCACCGTCACCCCGTCCACCAGCAGTCGGTGCAGGGCGCGGTTACGCTGGATCAGCTCGGCGCCGTCCACGCGGATAAGCTTGCGAAACGCCTCATCCAGCGCGTCGGACGGGAGGGTTGGGTTGAGCCGCGCAAGCGCGTCGCGCAGCCGCCGCTCCAGGATGACCTGCGTGTAGCTCTCCCGTTCGGCGCCCGTCTCACCCGGCGCAATCTCGGCACCGCCGACGATCGCCCAGCCGACGCTCTCCAGCCAGGCGAGGGTGGCCTGTTCGACGACAGATTCGCTGAAGCCCGGATGGTCCATGAGTCAGGCTCCCTCTTCGGCCGATGTTTCGGCGTCGGCTGCGCCGCCATCGAATTCGGCGAAATAGATACGGTAGGTTTCCGGCTCCAGCGTGAACAGCGCATCGCTGGGGCGAAGGCTGATGTCGCGAACGATGAAGGCGCCGCACTCGGCGTCCAACGCTTCATCGAACGCCCCATTGCGGGTTATATCCTGCGGGCGGGCGATTGGCTTGGCGGTGTCCTGCCGGTGGACTCGGTAGAGAAAGCCGACAAGGGCGTCGGCGGCTTCGGCTGCAAGCAAGGCCTGCACGCTTTCCATCGCCGGTCGCGGCTCGCCGGAGCCGTGCGAGGCAAAGCCACATTGATTGCGCAACTCGCAAATGCCCTGAATAGCCGTGTTCAGGCCAGCTAGCGTTTGCGCGAGGCTCTTTCGCACCTCGGCCGCGCCGCTCGCCGTCGCGGGAAGGAACGGAAGTTGCTTGGTCGTCGCTTTGAAAAGTTTCGGCAGATCATCCGTGTCGGCGTGCGGGATCGAGCGCTCCACCAAGACGGCGCGGCAGGTGCTTTCGACCAAAGTCTTGGCGAGATCGAAGGCGAGGCCGGGATTTTCCGTCACTGCTTGCTCTATGCCTTTCACTTGCGCCTCGATATGGGCCAGCCCCGCCGCCATGGCGTCGCGGGCGCCGTGCATGAGGAAAGGTTGTGGCGGGAGATCGCTCATAGGCCGCGCACTTTGAGAAAAGCATCGGCGTCTTTCACCCGGATTTTGCCGGAAACCAGTCCTGGGAGGAGGGTATCGCGTATAGTAGCGATTGCGCGGGAGTGGAGTTCGTTTTGAGCTATACGAGTGACAATCGGATCAACGACATCACGAAATACACTAGCCAATTGAGGCGGCGGAACTATGATTTTTTGCTCGACAAAACTTGGCCAATGCCCCCTATATTCTTCAAATTGTTGCTTTCCTTCAGAGGCATAGTAAATCCACTCTGTAGGTACAGCGGTACCTCGAAATGGGATTACGTTCTGGATTGTCGAAAAACTATAGTCGATAAGGCGAAGAACGCACGTGTGGTTTGCAAACGTGCATACGCGGTTTTCGGGATCAGCATGAATATTGGGTTCGTCGTTGTGAAATCCAATTGAGCCGCGCTTTCCCTGGTCCAAAATGGGTACTAGGCCGGTACTAAGTGCAGACTT
>NCAP01000146.1 GCA_002255495.1 Rhodospirillales bacterium 20-60-12
GATTCAGTGTGCTCGGCCCCCTTTCTGCCAGAGCCAGATTATTGGATTCTCAAGGCTCTGCCTTGAGTGGGGTTCCAAGGGGCAAAGCCCCTTGGCCTTACTTCACTTCACCAATGCCTCACCGAACATGGTTCAGGTGGCACTGAGTGTGTCGAAGACGTTGCCTTGCGAGGGCAGGTCGAGAATGTGATGGCGGTACCAAAGTGCGGTGAAGAGCAGGGTCCAGGCGGCGAAGCCTTGTTTCGGGTTGGCAGCATTGTTGAACAGGCTGCGCACACGGTCTGGCTTGGCGATTTGGGCGATCAGGGGGGAGTGGCTGACGAGTTGGCCCAGTTGTTTGCCTTGGCCGGCGATCCAGGCGGCGATCGGGACATCGAAGCCTTGTTTCGGGGCGAAGGGGCGGGCGGCGGGGAGGTTTTCGGCGAGCCACAAGCGGGGGAGAATTTTGCCGAGCCGTTTGCGGGTGCGCCATTCATCGGGCAGGGCGAAAGCCAGGCGCGCGACCTCGCGATCGACAAAGGGTGTGCGGCCTTCGATGGCGTGGGCCATGAGGCAGCGATCGAGTTTGAGCAGCAGGTCGTGGGGCAGCCAATCGGTCATGTCGGTGCGTTGGGCGCGCCCGAGGGGCGAGCGGTCGAGTGCAGTGGCTGCGGCCTCGGCAGCCTGGATTCCCGCGCGCCAATGGGGCGATGGATTGCGGAGAATATCGAGCCCCTCGAAAATCGATCGGGCGCGCATTTTACGGCCGCCGAGCAGGCGCGGGCGGGCGGCGCGGCGATAGCGGCCATAGCCGCAGAATAATTCATCGCCACCTTCGCCAGAGAGCACGACTTTGACATCCTGGCGGGCGCGTTGAGCGAGAAACCAGCTGGGAATGATGGCGTAATCGGCGGCGGGATCATCCATGCAGCCGACGATCTGGGGCAGATGCTCCCAAACCATTTTTTCGGTGATGGTGACACGTTCATGATGCGCGCCGACGGCGCGGGCGGTGGTGGCCGCGGCATCGCGTTCATCGGCGATGGCGGCGACGTCGAAGCCGGCGGTGAATGCGAGGACGGGTTTGGCGTTGAGCCGCGCCATCAAAGCGAGAATGACGGCGCTATCGATCCCGCCTGAGAGGAACATGCCGTAGGGCACGTCGCTGCGCTGATGCAAATCGACAGATCGGGTCATGATTTTATCGAATTGGGCGATGGCCTCGGTGGCATCGCGCGGGGCGGGGCCGGCTTCGATGGCGGCTTCATGGGCAATTTCGGCGATACGGCCCTGGCGGATGGTGATGGTCTGCCCGGGCAGCACGCGTTTGATACCGGGGAAGATGGTCTGGGCGCCGGTTGTGAATTGTAAAGCGAGCAATTCATCGAGCTTGCCGCGCTCGATCGAGCGGGTGGCAAAGCCCGCGGCAAGCAAAGCTGCGGGTTCCGAGGCAAAGGCGATGTTCGTTTCATTGACGGCATAATAAAGCGGCTTGATGCCGAACGGATCGCGCGACAGGGTGACATTGCCCGTCGTGCGATCGTGGATTGCCAGAGCATACATGCCGCGCAGGCGATGCGTGAAGGTTGTTGGATTTTCCAAGTATAAATACAGAGGCGGTTCGCAGTCGCTATGGCTGGCGAAATTGATCTCGGGCATGTCGGCGCGCAATTCGAGATCGTTGTAGATTTCGCCGTTGCCGATCAGGGCTGCTTGTCCGGCAAAAAGCGGCTGGCCGCCTGTTGCCAGATCGATGATCGATAAGCGGGTATGAACCAGAGCCGCATTATCGGTCATGAAATGCCCTGCCCCGTCGGGCCCGCGATGCGCGAGGCTGGCGGCGAAATAAGCCAGCGCCCTGGGGTCGATTTTATGGCCTGGGACAATGGCGATGCCGGCGATGCCGCACATCAGCGCGGCCTCAGGCGCGAGAGGGTGGCGCGCCAGGTGGCAACCACTGGTGCTGCGGCAAATTCCGCTTCAAAGCGCGCGCGCCCGGCCGCGGCAAGGGCGGCGCGTTGCGCCGGGCTCGCGAGCAACATGCGGGCGGCCCGCGCCAGAGCGGCCGCATCATCGATCGGGACTAGGATGCCATCGACATGATCGCGGATGGTCTCGCGCGGGCCTTCGGCGGCGGCGGCAAGGACGGGTGTTTGCGCCGAGAAGGCTTCGAGCACCATGTTGCCGAGCGGTTCATGGCGAGAGGAGGATACGAACAGATCCGCCGCTTTCAGCAGGGCACCCGTATCGGTCCGCCAGCCGAGCAATTTGACCCGCGGAGCAAGATTCAGCGTGTTGATCAGCGCTTCGAGTTTCGGTCGCTCGGGTCCTTCGCCGGCAATCAGCAATGTTGCATCGGGCAGTTTGGTCATCGCCTGGATCAGCGTGTCGAAGCCTTTGACCTCGTGCAGCCTGCCCAGGGCCAGGATGGTCTGGCCATCGCTGGACCGGGGCGCGGGCGTGACGGGTGCGAAATCCTCGACGAAATTGGGTAGATAATGAACCCGCTCGGCTGACCAGCCTTGGGCGATGATCCAGCGCACGATGTCCTGGGTGTTGCCGATCAGATGATCGCAGCGGCGGAAATATTTCAGATCATAATAGCCGCCGAGCCGGCCGATCAGCGTCCAGGGGCCCTGCGGCGCGTAGGAGGCCGCGCGGCTCATCCAGGCGATCGCGATATCGGCGCCGAATTGCTGCGCGGCCTTTTTCAACTGCGGCTTAGTGGTGAAATCCAATGGGCCGCCGAAGCGGAAAGTCTGTGCGGCGAGGCCGGAATCGGCGAAGCGGGAAACGCGCGCGGGCTCGGCGCGGATCAACGGCAGAACATCCTCGCCGGCTTGCGCCAGCGCTATGGTCATCCGTTCGAAAAATAATTCTGCACCACCTTGCGCAGCACCGGCCATGATTTGAGCGATTTTCATGCGCTGACCAGACGCGATTGCCCGAGCAATTGGCGGGCGGCGTGCAGCACATCATCGAGCTCCAAATTTTCCATCGGCGCGGCGCCCGCCGGGCCGGGTGCCACCACTGCCATGGCGCGCGGGCCGGCAGGGGCGTATTCGCTGGCCATCGAGCGGCCGAATAAGCCCAGGCACGGTATTCCGGCGGCGGCGGCGAGATGCATCAGGCCCGAATCATTGCCGACATACAGATCTGCCCGCTCGAGGCAGGCGGCGACTTCAGCGATGCTCAAGCGGCCGACCAGATCGATGGCATGGGGAAAAGCGTCCAGCAGCGGTTGCGCCAGGGCGCGCTCCGCCGGGCCGGGGCCAGCAAAAATCGCGAGCCGCGCGGCCGCCAGCGGGCCGGCGGCCAGGGCCCGGAACAGAGCGATGAAGCGTTCGGCCGGCCAGATTTTACCGATCCAATTGGCGGTGGGTCCAAAGGCGATGAGCGGCGGACCGGCGGGAAGCAGGGCGGCGGCTCGCTCGCGGTCGGCGGCCGCGGTCCAGACCACCGGCAAAGGTGCCGGGGTGACACCGATGGCAGCACCCAATTGCTGATAGCGCCGGCCTGGGCGCCGGCCACCGCGGATCATCACGCGCTTTTTCGCCGCCAGCGCCAAAGCCAGGCCCGAGCCGCGCGTATCGATGACCAGATCCCAGACATGGCCGACCGTCCTGGTCCAAAGTTTCAGCCAATGGATGTCGAATTTTTCCTTTTCGAACACGATGGTGAGGCTGCGGCCGGGAAGACGGTCGAACAAGGGGGCGGCAACCGCCCCGCAAGCGACCGTAATGCGGGCATCGGGATGCAGATTGCGGTAATATTCCAGGATGCCCGAAGCAATAACGGCATCGCCAAGGCGCGACGAGGTGATGAATAAAATGCGCATCCTGCTCCGCTTATAGGTCCCGATAAGCATCGGTGGGTTTGCTTGACCGCACCGCAGCTTATCAAATTGGTCGAATGTCCTGTTAAGTCCTGAATGCGCAATTGAGAATTGCCCGTGCGGAATAATAGCACGGCTTGCCGGCAAGCCCACAAGCGCCCAATTCGGGTGCATGACACATCTGGCATATTTGCCGCGCCTTGGCGTTATCGCCGTGAGCGGGGCTGATCGCGTATCGTTTCTCAACGGATTACTGTCCAACGATGTCGCGGTGGCACCGGGCCGGGCCATATTTGCGGCCTTACTGACCGCGCAAGGACGCTACCGGAGCGATTTTATCGTCTTCGCCGACCCCGACCGCCTGCTGCTGGTGACCCGGCGCGACGAAATTGCATCGATTTTGCCACTTCTGCGCCGCTACCGGCTGCGCGCCCAAGTGGAATTAGCCGACGTTAGCGATAGCTTTGCGGTGCATGCCGGGTGGGGCGGGACGGTTGAGACGGCCGAGCGTCACGCGCCCGACCCACGATTGGCGGAGGCCGGATCGATCATTTTGGCGGCTGGGCTGTTGGCCTGCACGGCCACGGCTTCAGCCTATGACAGCCACCGTCTGGCGCTGGGTTTACCTGATGGGCCGCCTGACCTGGAGCCTGAGAAGACCTTGTTGATGGAAGCAGGATTCGACGAGTTGGCCGGCATTTCCTGGACCAAAGGCTGCTATATGGGCCAGGAACTGACCGCCCGGACGCGCTATCGGGGGCTGGTCAAGCGCCGGTTGGTACCAGTGACGCTGGCTGGCCCCCTGCCCGCGCTGGGCACATTGATCCATGCCGGTGAGCGCGAGGTGGGAGATATCCGTTCAGGCCGGGATCACCTTGCGCTGGCCATGGTAAGGGTTGATTCGCTGCGGCTGGGTTTGCACGCCGGTGACATAGCCGTGAAGCCGCATATTCCGCACTGGATGCGCTTACCAGAACCTGCGTAAAGCTCAGCAAAGCGACATCCCCAGCGGAGACCCATCACCATGATCATTGTGCATCACCTGAATGCCTCGCGTTCGCAGCGTATTTTATGGCTGCTGGAGGAACTGGGCTTGGAATATCAGGTGAAGAACTACACCCGCGACGCCAAAACCATGCTGGCGCCAGCCTCGTTGCGGGCGGTGCATCCGCTTGGCAAGTCACCGGTGATCACCGATGGCGACAGGACGATCGCCGAATCAGCAGCCATTGTTGAGTATCTGATCGATGTCTATGGCCAGGGCCGGTTCATCCCGCCTGCCGGCAGTGCTGAGCGGCTGGCATACACCTATTGGCTGCATCATGCCGAGGGCTCGGCTATGCCGCCTTTGGTCATGAAATTGGTGTTCTCGCACATGCCAAGCCAGGTGCCCGGGCTGATCCGGCCGGTGGCCCGCGCGATTAGCAAGGGGGTGATGAGCAAATTCCTCGACCCGAATATCGGCGCGTTGATGACATTATGGGAATCGACTTTGGG
>NCAP01000147.1 GCA_002255495.1 Rhodospirillales bacterium 20-60-12
GGCGTGGTGATCAAGCTCGCGCGCGGATTCAGCGATGTGATCATCGAGCCCGACGGGGTGATTGCCAATGCCGCGGCACTCGATGTGACGGTGGCTGAACATGCTGCACAAGCGGGATTGGCGGGCCTTGAGTTTCTCAGCGGCATTCCCGGCAGCATCGGTGGTGCGGTGGCGATGAATGCGGGCGCCTATGGCGGGGATATCGCGCAATGTCTGGATTGGGTGGATATTGTTGTGCGCTCGGGTGAGGTGATCAGGCTGAAGGCGGCTGAGCTTGCTTTGTCCTATCGCCACGCGAGGCTGCCGGCTTATGGTGTGGTGGTGCGCGCACGCTTGCGTGCGAATCCGGGAAATCCTTCGGCCATTGCAGCGAGAATGCTGGAGATCAAAACCTCCCGTGAGGCGACGCAGCCGACGCGCGCGCGCACCGGCGGCTCGACATTCCGCAATCCGGCGCATGCGAAAGCCTGGGAATTGATCGATGCGGCGGGTTGCCGGGGGCTGTCGCGCGGGGGCGCGCAAATCTCGACATTGCATTGCAATTTCATGCTCAATATGGGCGAGGCGACGGCGGGCGATTTGGAAGGGTTGGGCGAGGAGGTTCGCCGCCGGGTTCATGCGCAATCGGGGGTCAATCTCGATTGGGAGATCAAGCGGATCGGCATTCCTGGGCATAAACCGGAGGTGATGCCGTGAAGCATGTTGCGGTTTTATATGGCGGTATTTCCGCCGAGCGCGAGGTGAGTTTGAACACCGGCGCGCAGGTGATTGCGGCTCTGGAAAAAGCAGGATTTCGGGTCAGCGCGATCGATGTCGGGCATGATTTAGTGAGCGTGATCAACGCGCTCTCACCAGTTCCCGATGCGGTGTTCAACGCGCTGCATGGCCGGTTTGGCGAGGATGGAACGATCCAGGCGGTGCTTGATTGGTTGAATATTCCCTACACCCATTCGGGTGTGCGGGCATCGGCGCTGGCGATGGATAAGGCGGCGGCGAAAGCGGTGTTCGCGGCTGCGGGTTTGCCGGTGGCGCCGCACCGGATTATTGAATTGAGCGAGTTGCTCGATGATGATCCGCTGCCGCGGCCTTATGTCGTCAAGCCGGTGAATGAGGGCTCGTCGGTCGGTGTGTCGATCGTCAAGCCGGGCGATAATCATCGCGCTGAGATTGCGCGTGGGTGGCAGTTCGGACCGACGGCGATGGTCGAGCAATACATTCCCGGTCGCGAATTGACGGTGTGCGTGCTGGGTGATCGGGCTTTGGCGGTGACCGAGATTCTGCCCGCCGAAGGGTTTTATGATTATCATGCGAAATATGCTCAAGGCGGATCGCGCCATGAAATCCCGGCACGGATTTCGCCGGCGGTGAGCGATAGCGCCAAGGAGATATCCCTGGCGGCGCATCGGGCTTTGGGTTGCCGGGGTGCGTCGCGCGCGGATTTTCGCTATGATGAAGAGACGGGGCGGCTGATTTTGCTGGAGGTGAATACCCAGCCCGGCATGACCGCGACGTCTCTGCTGCCTGAGCAGGCGGCTTATTGCGGCATGGATTTTCCGGCTTTGTGCAGCTGGATGATCGGCGAGGCCGCATGTCGCGTGTGAAGCCCCGCAAATCATCGAGCGTGCAGGACCGGCCGAGTGCGCGGGCGATTTTGTGGCGGCGCGTGCGCAAGGGCCTCAAGCCGGCGGCCTGGGTTATTGGCGGTTTGCTTGGCCTGCTGGTGGTGCCTGCGTTGTTTCATGATTCCGCCGATCGCGGCTCGGTTCTGACCGGCCGGCAGGAATGGGGCCAGATGGCGGCGGGGTTTGGCTTCAAGGTCAAGCATATCGTCATCGATGGCTCGGACACGACGGCGCCTGCCTTGATCGAGACGGCGCTTGGGGTTTCGATCGGTGATCCGATTTTGGGATTCTCCATCAGCCAGGCCGAGCAGCGTATCGAGCAGCTTGGCCCGGTGAAGCAGGCGATTATCGAGCGGGCCTTGCCGAACACCATTATCGTGCATTTGACCGAGCGTGAGCCGTTTGCAATCTGGCAGGATCCGGCAGGGCATTTCGAGGTCATTGATCGTAAGGGCGATGTGATTGCCGATCATGATGCAGCGGCGGCCAAGCGGGCCGATCCTGGCTTGTTGCTGGTGGTGGGGGCGGGCGCGCCGCTTGCGACGGCTGACCTGCTGGCCATGTTGAAAAATTTTCCCGATGTGGCGCAGCGCGTGGTCGCGGCCGAGCGGATTGATAATTTGCGCTGGAATCTGGTGTTGAAGAACCACATTGTCGTCAAATTGCCGCTGCATGATCCGCAGATGGCGCTTGATCAATTGATGCATGCGCAAACGCAGATCGCGCTGCTCGACCGGCCGGTGCAAGTGGTGGATTTGCGGCTGCCTGACCGGCTGATCGTTCAACCTTATCCAACCCCGAGTGCGACCGGCACATCGGCTGTCAAGAAGGTCTCGCACACATGACGCAGGCCACGCCATGAACGACATGTCGCGCCGCACATTGCCGCCGCCGCCTTCGGCGGGCGAGCCGATCCCGCGCACCCGGCCCCAGCGATCGGGGCCGTTCGGTGTGCTCGATATCGGGTCGACCAAAATCGCCTGCATGATCGGGCGGGCGGAATCCGATGGCAGGCTCAGGGCTTTGGGCTTTGGCTGGCAAAAGGGCAGGGGCGTTAAATCGGGCGGGATCGTCGATATCGAGGATGCCGAGCGGGCGATCCGCGCAGCCGTTGGCACTGCCGAGGATCAGGCGGATATGCGCCTGAAATCGGTGATCGTGAATTTGTCCTGCGGTCAGCCGGAGAGCCATTTATTCAATGTGCAATGGCCGGTGGATGGCCGGGCGGTGACCGCCGATGATATTCGCCGCGTTGTGCGCGAGGCGCGTGTGCGGGCTGCCGCCGACGGGCGGGAGACGATCCATGCCCTGCCGCTCGGCTTTGCCACCGATGAGACGCCGGGCATTGCCGATCCGCGCGGGCTCTATTGCGACACGCTGACCGCCCAGCTTCATGTGGTGGATGCCGCGGCGACCGCTTTGCGTACGCTGGGGGCTTGCCTGGAGCGCTGCGAGTTGGAAATTTCCATGATGGTATCGGCGCCTTTTGCTGCCGGGCTGGCCACGTTGGTGGCCGATGAGCGCGAGCTTGGCGCGACCGTGATCGATATGGGCGGCGGCACGACGAGCATGGCGGTGTTCGCCGAAGGCCAGGTTCTGCACACCGCGCAATTGCCGGTCGGTGGCATTCACGTGACCAATGATATTGCGCGCCTGCTCTCGACCACCGTTGCTCATGCCGAGCGGTTGAAGACTTTGTACGGCAATGCGCAATCGAGCCCGGATGACGAGCGTGAATTATTGCCGGTGCCGATGGTCGGTGAAGAGGAGCATCAGATTGCCAAAGTGCCGCGCAGCGCGTTGATCAGCATCATTCGCCCGCGGATGGAGGAGATTTTCGAACTTGTCAGGGACCGGCTGGAGACATCCGGTTTGGGCCGGGCTTCGGGCGAACGCGTGGTGCTGACCGGCGGGGCTTCGCAATTGGTCGGCGCGCGCGAATTGGCGGCGCAAATTTTGAACCGGCAGGTGCGGCTCGGCCGCCCGGCCGGCTTGATCGGCCTGCCGGACGCTGCCACCGGGCCGAATTTCGCAACCCTTGCCGGGCTGCTCGCTTTTGC
Organism: Rhodospirillales bacterium 20-60-12; assembly: GCA_002255495.1. Lineage (GTDB taxonomy): Bacteria > Pseudomonadota > Alphaproteobacteria > Acetobacterales > Acetobacteraceae > 20-60-12. Next base: position 3,683 of record NCAP01000147.1, read on the forward strand.
CACCGGCGATGGCCAGACCATGCACGATATCGATTTCAGTCCTGATCGGCCAAACGGTTTGATCGGCAAAATCGTCGGCTTTTTCAAGGAGCGTCAGCGATGATTCTCGCCTTTGTGATTTCCCCCAGCATCGACAGCCCATTTCCAAGGAGCCTTTGATATGACACTCAATCTCACGGTACAAAAACAATCGCATACCGATTTCACCCCGCGGATTGTGGTGATCGGGGTCGGCGGCGGCGGCACCAATGCGGTCAACAACATGATCGCGCTCAACCTGCCGGGTGTGGATTTCGTGGTGGCGAACACCGATGCCCAGCAATTGATGCTCTCACGCGCCGAGCGGCGCATTCAGCTCGGGCCGCATATCACCCAGGGCAATGGTGCCGGCGGCCGCCCGGAAGTCGGCCGGGCCTCGGCGGAAGAGGCGGCTGAGGATTTGGCGCGGCATCTCGATGGGATCCATATGGTGTTCATCACCGTCGGCATGGGTGGCGGCACCGGCACGGGTGCGGCCCCGGTGATTGCCCGGATGGCGCGCGAGCGCAACATCCTGACGGTTGGTGTGGTGACCAAGCCGTTCTCCTTCGAAGGCAAGCGCCGTTTGCGTTCGGCTGAGGAGGGCATTGCCGAATTGCAAAATTATGTCGACACGCTGATCGTGATTCCAAATCAGAATCTGTTCAAGGTGGCGAACGAGCGCACCGGTTGGAAAGAGGCCTTCGAGATGGCCGATAACGTGCTCTATATGGGCGTGCGCGGGGTGACGGATTTGATGGTCGTGCCCGGCATGGTCAATCTGGATTACGCCGATATTCGCTCGGTCATGTCGGAAATGGGCAAGGCGATGATGGGCACCGGCCAGGCCGAAGGCGAAGATCGCGCGGTGCGTGCGGCGGAATCGGCGATCAGCAATCCGCTGCTCGAAGACACCAACATGAAGGGCGCGCGCGGCCTGTTGATCAATATCACCGGCGGCAGCGATCTGACCTTGTTCGAGGTCGATCAGGCGGCGAACCGGATTCGCGAAGAAGTTGATGAGGAAGCCAATATCATGGTCGGCATGGCGCTCGATGAATCGCTCGGCGGGCGGATGCGGATTTCGGTGGTGGCGACGGGCATCGACAGCGCGCCGCCCAGCGCCTCCGAACGGCCCCGGCTGGTCGCGGTCAGCAATGGCGCGGAGATGAGTGCTGTTGCGATGCCGCCCGCCATGGCCGCGCAAATGCCGCAGGCAGCGCAACCCAGCGTCGCGGCCGTTCAGCCCTCCTTCGCACCGATGGCGGTTGCCCATGCGCCGGCGGCTGAGATGCAGCCGGCCTTGGCGCATATGCCCGACATGCGCCCACCCGCGCCTGCGCCGGTTTTCGTCGCGGCACCGCGGGCCGAGCCTGCGCGGGCGGTGATGGCCGAGGCGGCGCCCAAGCGGGCCAGCCTGTTCAGCAAAGTGACCGCCCCGTTCCGCAGCCAGCCCGCAATGTCGCACGGGGCTGAGGCACAACCCGCGCCGGTTGCCATCGTGACGCGCCATGAGCCAAGCTTTGGCGGTGTTCATGCCGATCCGCATGCCCCCGCTCATGC
>NCAP01000148.1 GCA_002255495.1 Rhodospirillales bacterium 20-60-12
TTCCAACCGCCGCCGGCACCATCACCGGGGCATTTTCACCGCATCTGACCGATTTCGGCCAACGCCACCCGGTCACCGCCGGGCTCGATCACGCAGCACCCGACAGCCCATCGCCCGGGGATACATCGCCTTGGGGTGATTGGTATCGGCAGGAGGCCACCAGCATCGTCAGCGGCGTGCCCTTGCTCACTGGCATCGACCAATTGCCCCTGCTGGTGCTCGCCCATGAAGGCAAAGGCCGCGTTGCCATGCTGACTTCGGATCAGTTCTGGCTCTGGACCAAATCAGGCCATGCCGGCCCCGCTTTGCCGTTGCTCCGCCGCACCGTCCATTGGCTGCTCGCTGAGCCGGATCTGGCCGCCAATGCACTCGATGCCGACATTGCCGACGGCACGCTGGATATCACCCGCCGCGCTTTGCAGGCAGGAGCGCCCGGCAGCGCCGTCATCACCAATCCGGCCGGCATGACGCAAACAATCAATCTCACCCGCCGCGCACCCGGGCGGTTCAGCGCCACAGCGCCCGCCGGCATGCCTGGTGTCTGGCAAGTCACCGCTGGCGGCCAAACCGCCTTCGCCGCCGCCGGCACCGATGACCCGCTCGAATATCAAGATCTCGCCGCCACCGACGCGAAGCTGAAACCGGCCATCACAGCCTCGCGGGGCTCAACCATCTGGCTCGCCACCCAACCGACCCCGCCGCTGGCCAGTCTCATCCGCCCCCGCCACGCAAAACAAACGCTGAGCCTCCTTGCCACCCGGCGTTTACGCCCGGCGGCGCAGCCGGTGCCAAATGAACCAGATCACGGCGAGGGCGATGAGTGCGGCGATGCCCAGATCCGCGCGGTGCAGGATGGCGCGCAATGCGGGGTCATTATCCCATTTTTGGCCGAGTTTCAGCCCGATATAAGCCAGGGCGAAGCACCAGGGCCATGAGCCGATGAAGGTATAGATATGGAACGTGCTGCGCTTCATCCGGGCTATACCGGCGGGCAGCGCGATGAAGGTGCGGATGACGGGCAGCAACCGGCCGATCAGGATGGCGGGGGAGCCGAAACGCTGGAAGAAATGATCGACGGCGGCAAGCTCGGCCTGATCCATCAGGATGAACCGGCCATAGCGCTCGACCAGAGAGCGGCCGCCGCGCGCGCCGATTTCGTAGGCGAATGCTGAGCCGATATTGCAGCCGATCGCACCGGCGGTGGCAACCAAGATGAGGTTAAAGCGCCCGGTTGAGGCCAGATAGCCGGCGAACGGCATGATCACTTCAGAGGGGATGGGGATGCAGGCCGATTCGATCGCCATCAGGGCGGCGATGCCGGCATAGCCGCCGGCTGAGATGATCGCGATGATCATCTGAGCCAGGGTTGCGGTGATGCTGGAGATGGCGGCTTGCCTTTATGGTTTGGCGCGCGCGATGCTTTCGGTAATGGCGGTTTGCGCGGCCGCGCGGCCTTCCCATCCGGTGACTTTGACCCATTTGCCGGGCTCAAGATCTTTATAATGGGTGAAGAAATGGCTGATCTGGTCACGCAGGATGGCCGGCAAGTCGCTGACATCATTAATATCTTTGAACGCCAGGCTGATTTTGTCGTGGGGGACGCAAATGATTTTCTCATCGCCACCCGCTTCGTCTTCCATCCTCAGCAGGCCGATCGGCCGGGCGCGAATGACAGCACCGGGCACGACGGCGGCGGGCGTGAGCACCAGGGCGTCGGCGGGGTCGCCGTCATCGGCCAGCGTGCCGGGGATGAAGCCGTAGGCGGCGGGATAGGTCATGGGCGTGAACAGGAAGCGATCGACGATGATCGCGCCGCTGTCTTTATCGACTTCGTATTTGACGCCCGAGCCTTGCGGGATTTCGATCACCACGTTGACATCGTCAGGCGGGGCTTTGCCGACCGCTAATTTGGACAGATCCATGTAAAACACTCCTGCTGGCGTTGGCGGCGCTATAGCCTCTGGCGCGGCTCTTGCCAACGCAGTCGCCGTGGGTATGGTGCGGCGGCGGCAAAACCCGCTCGTGTTGACTTGCTTTTGCGCGCCGGTGGCTCAGTTGGCCAAGGCGCGCTTCTTACTTGCTTTTGCGCGCCGGTAGCTCAGTTGGCCAAGGCGCGCTTCTTACTTGCTTTTGCGCGCCGGTAGCTCAGTTGGTTAGAGCGGACCGCTCATAACGGTTTGGTCGCAGGTTCGAGTCCTGCCCGGCGCAGAGCAATTTGAACGGCGATTACTCTCATAATTATCTCATTTTGAGCGCCCATTCAGTTGGGGTTCTCCCCAACATGCCGGGTTTGCGGCATAGGGGTTTGAGCACAACGAGGACGGCGCGATGAGTGAGTTCGATACGGTGATCAAAGGCGGCATTGTGGTAACGCCGCGCGATCAATTTCGCGCCGATATCGGCATCATGGGCGAATCCATCGTGGCCATTGGCGCGGATCTGACGGGGGCGCGGACCATTGATGCGAGCGGCCTTCTGGTCATGCCGGGCGGGGTCGATAGCCATTGCCATATCGAGCAATTGCGCCCCGACGGCACGGCTGACGAGGAAAGTTTCATAAGCGCAAGCATGTCGGCTTTTGCCGGTGGCACCACCAGCGTCATCACATTCGCGAGCCAGTTCAAGGGCCGGCCGATCGGCCCGAGCCTGATCGAATATCAGGCGCGCGCCGCTTCATCGATGTTGGATTACAGTTTCCATCAGATCATCACCGATCCAACCGATGATGTGATTGCGACGGAAATTCCCGCCCTCGTCGCGGCTGGCATTCGCAGCCTCAAAGTGTTCCTCACTTACGATCCCCTGCATGTCGATGATCGCGGGTTTTTGCGTATTCTCGCCGCCGCAAGGCGCGCCGGCGCGTTGGTGACGGTGCATTGCGAAAATTACGCCGCTATCGGCTGGATGACCGAAGCCTTGCTCGCCGCCGGTCATGTCGCGCCGAAATATCATGCCTGGTCGCGCCCGGTCGTGGTCGAGCGCGAGGCGACCTACCGCGCCATTGCGCTGGCCGAGCTGGTCGATCAGCCGATTCAAATTTTTCATGTCTCCTGCAGCGAAGTCGCCGAGGAGATTGCCCGCGCCCAAGCCCGTGGCGTGAAAGTGTGGGCGGAAACCTGCCCGCAATATCTGACCTTGACGGAAAACGACATGGATCGCCCAGGGTTTGACGGGGCGAAATTCATGTGCAGCCCGGCGCCGCGGGATGCACATGCGGCCGCCGGACTCTGGGCGCAAATCAAAAGCGGCACGATCGGCGTGATCTCGTCGGACCATAGCGGCTATCGCATCGAAGGCCCGCGCGGCAAGCGCAGTGCGGGGAGTGATGCGAATTTTCGTGATATTCCCAATGGCCTGCCCGGACTTGGCGCCCGCCTTGCTTTGCTGTTCAGCGAGGGCGTGGGCGGCGGGCGGATCAGCGCGTCTGAATTCGTCGCCCTCACCGCCTTCAACCCTGCGGAATTATTCGGCCTCGCCCATAAAGGCCGGCTCGCGCCGGGTGCCGACGCCGACATCGTGCTGTGGGATCCGGCCAAGCAAGTGACATTGCGTAACGAGATGATGCAGCACGCGATCGATTACACACCCTATGAGGGAAAAATCGTCACCGGCTTTCCGGTCCTGACGATGCGCCGGGGTGAGGTTGTGATGCGCGATGGCGTGGTGCAGGCCAAGCCCGGAACCGGCCGCTTCATGGCGCGCGGGCCGTATGATTACATCAAGCCCGCAGGCCATCTGGCCCATGGGTTTGATGCGTCGCTTCACGCCTGATCATCGATTATCGATACAAGTATTGATCCAAGCCTTGGCCGACGGCTAGAGCGTGATCGTTTTACAACGACGCGCTCCATGGTCATTTTGTCGATCAATTTCATTGGTTTAGCTGGAGTCGAGTGAATCCACCTAAACCAATATTGATCTAAGGCCAGAAAGCCGCCGCCCTGATGCGGGCGCACCTGTTGGCCATCGAAGCCGGGCTTGGTGTCGCGCACCGCCCGCCGGCCACAGGTTGCCGCCCCGGCCTGCGGCGCATACAACACGGGCAATCTGAACCGCCGGAGCATGAAGATGGCCGCCTATCAATATGTCTATGTCATGAAAGACCTCACCAAAGCCTATCCGGGCGGGCGTGAAGTGTTCAAGGGCATCACGCTTTCCTTCCTGCCGGGGGCGAAAATCGGTGTGCTCGGCGTCAATGGCGCGGGTAAATCCACCCTGCTCAAGGTGATGGCCGGCATCGAGACCGAATATGGCGGCGAAGCCTGGGCGGCCGAGGGTGCGCGCATCGGGTATCTGGCGCAGGAACCGCATCTGGATCCGACCAAAACCGTCGGTGAAAATGTCGCCGGCGCTTTTGTCGAACTCACCGCCGCCATCGCCCGATTCAACGCCATCAGCGAGGAATTCGCCGAGCCGATGGACGACGATAAAATGAATAATTTGCTCGCCGAGCAAGCCAATCTGCAGGAGCAGATCGACGCTGCCGATGGCTGGGAGCTTGATCGGCGGATCGAGATCGCGCTTGATGCGCTGCGCTGCCCGGCGCCGGATTTGCCGGTCACTAACCTCTCGGGCGGCGAGCGCCGGCGCGTGGCTTTGTGTAAATTGCTGCTTGAGAAGCCTGATATTCTGCTGCTCGACGAACCGACCAACCATCTGGATGCCGAAAGCGTCGCCTGGCTCGAGCGTACGCTGAGCACCTATGAGGGTATGGTCATGATCGTCACCCATGATCGCTACTTCCTCGATAACGTGACCGGCTGGATCCTGGAAATCGAGCGCGGCCGGGGCATTCCCTTCGAGGGCAATTATTCCTCCTGGCTGACCCAGAAGCGCAAGCGTCTGCAGCAGGAGGAAAAAGAGGAATCGGCCCGCCAGCGCGCTCTGGCTGAAGAGCAGGACTGGATCGCCTCCTCCGCCCGCGCGCGCCAGACCAAGAGCCAGGCGCGCATCAAGCGCTATGAGGAAATGCTCGCCAAATCCCAGGAAGTGGGTGGCAGTGTTGCGGAAATCGTCATCCCGCCCGGCCCGCGTCTGGGCGGCACCGTGATCGAGGCGCAAGATCTGAAAAAAGGCTTCGGCGAACGGATGCTGATCAATGGGCTGAATTTCAAACTGCCGCCGGGCGGCATCGTCGGTGTCATCGGCCCTAACGGCGCGGGCAAAACCACGCTCTTTAAAATGATCACCGGTGTCGATCAGCCCGATGAAGGGGCACTGAAAATCGGCGAGACTGTCAAGCTCGGCTATGTCGATCAATCGCGCGATTCGCTCAATCCGGATAACTCCGTCTGGGAGGAAATGACCGGCGGGACGGACGTGATTTATCTCGGCAAACGCGCCGTGCCCTCGCGCGCTTATGTTGGTGCGTTCAATTTCAAAGGCTCGGATCAGCAAAAGAAGGTCGGGATTCTCTCCGGCGGTGAACGCAACCGCGTGCATCTGGCCAAAATGCTGCGCTCGGAAGCCAATGTCATTTTGCTCGACGAGCCGACCAACGATCTGGATGTTGATACGTTGCGCGCGCTGGAAGAGGCATTGATGGAATTCCCCGGCTGTGCCGTCATCATCTCGCATGATCGCTGGTTCCTCGACCGGCTGGCGACGCATATTTTGGCGTTCGAGGGCGACAGCCATGTTGAATGGTTCGAAGGCAATTTCCAGGCCTATGAGGAGGATAAGCGCCGCCGCCTGGGCAGCAACGCCACCGAACCGCACCGAATTAAATACCGGCCATTGATGCGATGAGCGGCCGAGGCTGCGTTGATCAATCCATCCTGGTGTCTGACCACGGCAAGGCTCGATCTGCGGCCGTGCAACTGGGCCGA
>NCAP01000017.1 GCA_002255495.1 Rhodospirillales bacterium 20-60-12
GCGTTGCTATTGGTCACTTCCCGCAGCCAAAGTCCCCGCCATCAAGGCCGAAGAAGCCGGCAGGGTTTTGCGGGACAAACTGGAGACGGCGGTATCAGCCCGGATGATTGCGGAAGTACCCTTGGGTACATTCCTCTCCGGTGGCATAGATTCAGGCGTGGTAACAGCGCTCGCAGCACGCCACAGCCCCAGCCGCCTCAATAGCTTTACCATCGGATTCCCTGGGGCGGCCGACGAACGCGACGCTGCGGCCGCCATGGCTGCTCATTGCGGCGCCGCCCATTTCACCGAGACCGCAAATGCCAAAGGCATCATCGCCGCTGCCCGCGATCAGGCGCTTATATTCGGCGAACCGTTCGGCGATCATTCTTCGGTGCCGACATTAGCTGTCGCGCGATTGGCGCGCCGTCATGTCACGGTGGCATTATCGGGCGATGGCGGAGACGAAATATTCGCCGGTTACCGGCGCTATCAATGGCACCATATCGCCGAGGCCGCGCGCCGCCTTCTACCCCGGCCATTACGGCGGCAAATATTGGCCCCCATCGCGCGCTTCTATCCCAAGCTGGACCGTGCGCCACGCTGGCTACGGGCAAAAAACACACTCACCGAAATCAGCCTGGACTCGGCCGCAGGCTATTACCGCACATTATGCAAAACCCAGGATCAGCAACGCCGCTCTTTGTTCTCGGCCGATGCCAAGATCAGCCTGGATGGCCATGATCCGGCGGCACGGATCGTATCATTGTTTGAACAGAGCGACGACCATGACCCCTTGCGCGATGCGCAAAGGGTCGATCTGGCGACTTATCTGCCCGGCGACATCTTGGTCAAAGTGGATCGCACCAGCATGGCGGTCGGGCTCGAAGTGCGCTGCCCGATCCTGGATAATGAGATCGTGGCCTGGGGGGTGGGTCTCGATGGCAGCCTGAAATTTAACAGCGGCATGGGCAAGCAGGTGCTGAGGAATGCGGCATCAACCCTGATTCCGGCCGAGATATTGCGCCGCCCGAAACAAGGTTTTGCAATTTCATTGGCCGAAGAATTACGCCGCGATACGGCATCGGTCAGGCAAAATCTGCTGAGCCCCGTTATGCTCGATCAGAATCTCTTCGAGCCTGCCCAACTGTCCCGCCTGATTGACGAGCATCAATCAGGTCATTTCGATCATGCCCAGCCGCTCTGGCTGTTGCTGGTGCTGCATGGATTTTTCCTCAGCATCAGCCAGGCGCGCCTGCCCGCCATGGCGCTATGAATAACATCGATCAACCCGAAAATATGCGGCCTGAGTCCGACGATGCCGGATTGGCGTCGCTGGCCGGGTCTGGCTCGATTCTGGAGCGCACGGCGCGCGGTGCCGGCTGGGTGATTGGCTGGCGCATGACGACCCGGTTTCTTGGCATTATCAGCACGCTTATTCTGGTCCGATTGCTCACCCCGGCTGATTTCGGCGTTGTGGCTCTGGCGATGAGCCTGGCGCAGGGGCTTGACCAGCTTTCAGCGGTTGGCATTGAAGACGCCATCATTCGCGCCGACCGGCCGGATCGAGCACTTTATGACACAGGCTTCACCATCAATGTCATCCGCGGTGTCATCACCGCTGGCTTGCTTGCGGCCTGTGCCGTCCCGATCGCTCGGTTTTTCAAAGACCCGCAATTGGTCACGATTATGGTTGCCGTTGCGATCGGCAGTGCCGTGAGTGCATTTGAAAATATCGGCATTGTCGATTTCCGGCGCTATATCGCGTTCGACAAGGAATTCATTCTGAAAGTTCTGCCGCGAATCATATCGATTTTCGTTGGCATATCGTTGGCGTTTATTTGGCATAGTTACTGGGCGCTGATTGCCGCGATATTGACAGCTCAGTTTCTGACCATCGGGCTGGGATACTGGATGCACCCGTTCCGTCCGCGCTTTACACTGGTCGCCTGGCGGCAACTTGCCGGCTATTCGAGCTGGACCTGGGCAATCAACATTATCGGTAGAATTCGCTCATCGAGCGATAATCTGGTGATCGGGCGGTTTTTCGGTCCGGCTTTGGTAGGCATTTATGGCGTCGGCGCAGAAATTGCCGGATTACCCAATACCGAGCTCGTCTCGCCTTTATGTCGCGCAGCCTTTTCTGGCTTTGCCGAAGCGCGCCAAAGCGGTAATGATGGCGCAGATACGTTCCTGCGGCTGCTGGGGCTGATGGCGCTTTTGACCGTGCCGGCAGGGCTTGGATTGTCGCTCGTCGCCTATCCCGTCATCAGGCTTGGTTTCGGTTCCGCCTGGCTCGGCGCTGTGCCGCTGATTCAAGTGCTGGGCGTGGCTGGCATCTTGACGATTTTCGGCTCGGTCAGTTCGACGCTGTTTTACGCCAATGCCTGGCTTAAGGCGATGACGATCATGAATATCGCGACCACACTCTGCCGAGTCTTGCTTCTGATCATTCTGGTTCCACAATTCGGGCTGATGGGGGCGGCGATTGCGGTGGCGATAACCGACATCGCCGATCAGTTGATGTATCTGTTCATGACGCTGCGGAAATTACGCATCAGTTTTCGCAGAATTTTTACGATGGTTATTCGCACTTTGATCGCAGCTTGCGCGATGGCTGTGATATTGCGCTTATTGCATCTAGGATGGAGCGATATGCCGGGCAGCGCGCAACAGATCGGCCTGCGCTTGGCGGAAACCGTGTTGCTCGGCGGATTGGTTTATGTGACCGTTCTCACAGCATTATGGGTGCTGGCGGGAAAACCCATCGGAGCGGAGACAGATGCCTTGAAATTCATCAAGCGGATGACGCAACGGAGCACTCCCCATGCGCGCTAGAGTCGCTCTTCTCATCGCCGTGGCCCTTGGGTGGCATATCCCGCTTGCCCTGGCGAATGTGAAATCGCCTGCCATTCCGCAACCCACTCGCCCTGGCGATATCGTGGGCCTGATATTGCAGAATGCATCCAGCACGGCGAGTACGCGCAAACTCATCACATTCGGTCAGATATTTGCAGCTGGGCAACTGGCTGAGAATCATACCCTGCAGGCGGATATCGGGGGCCATACCGAGCCTGTGCAAATGGATATCAAGAATCGTTATCCCGATCACTCCGTGAAATTCGCCATCCTGACACTCGCCGCCCCGCCATTGGCGGCCTCATCGTCTGTGCCAGTGATGCTCCGCGAAATGCCGGCGGCGCTGGCGGCCCGAGATGTTGATCTAAGCGCGGATCTCGCCCAGCATGATCTGCGCATTACCGTGACGTTCCAGGATGGCAAGGCGCCTGTGACCATTGATGCCGCGCGTCTTCTCGCGGCCTCGATCGCCGATCATACGGCATCGGACTGGCTGGCCGGCCCGCTTGCCACTGAGAAACGGGTAAGTCAGCGCATTGCCGGATCATTGCGCCTAGTGCTGGATTTGCGGGCCTATACAAACGGTTCACTTGATGCCGATATTCAGTTCAATAACGATATCGCTATGCGCCAGCATGGCGGGACCGCACGCTATGGCGTCACGATCATGCAGGCCGGCAAGGTGATCATCGCGCTGCCGCCGATTGTGCAATATCAATATCAGGACTGGCACACGATTATCCGCAGCGATGGCCGTTCAACGATCAATGTGATGCATGACGTCGCGGCGATGGAGCGTGCCTATGCGATACCGGCATTCGATCTTGGTTATGGCATCGATGATCAGATCATTGCGTCTGACTCAAAGGCCATCGCCGAACCGGGATGGGACCGCCCGCTCGCGGCTGACGGCGTTTCAAGATACATGCCCACGACCGGCGGCCGCGATGATATTGGGCCGACCACCGCAGCGAATGCCGCGTGGCTGATCAGCCAGAATCCGACCAGCGCGGTTTATGCGATTGGCCAGGCCGACGCCGCAGGCGCCGTGCCGTGGCACATGTTCGATCTGCGAACCGGCCAGTTTCTGACATTGACCGATTATCCGACCTTGTGGGCAGATACGCGCGGTGGCCCAGGTTCTTATACGATGGGGCTGACGCAGCCTGTCGATCAGAAAAATCTCAGCTGGACCGCGGATAATGCTCACGAACCTGATTTGTCATTTATCCCTTATATGCTGACCGGCAGGCGCTATTATCTGGATCAGATGGATGCCGAGGCAAGTTGGGATGAGCTTAGCGCCTGGCCAGCGGCCACGGCCCGCAAGGGCGGGCAGGGTATTGTGGTAGGGCCTGGCAATCAGGTACGGGGTTCGGCCTGGAGCCTGCGCAGCCTGGCGGAGGCGGCTTACATCGATCCTGACGGCTCTGCATCTCAGGCTTATTTTGAAACCATGCTCGATCACAATCTGGCTTATCTCGTCTCTGAGATCCCGAAATGGACAGCCGAGCAAGGCGAGACCACCGGCTATTTGCCGGGGGCTTACGGCGCACCCGGCGCGATGGCGCCCTGGCAGCAAGATTTTTTCGCCACCACGATCGGTCTGATTGCTGCCCGCGGTCATCCGGCTGCGGTTAAAATCCTCAATTGGGAAGAAAATTTTATCGCCGGGCGGTTCCTCAGCAGCGCCGCAGGATTTAATCCACGTGATGGAATCGCTTATAATTTGATTGTATTTGATGTTGCAAAACAGCAAGATTTGACCAGTTGGCGCGCGATTGAGCAGTACACAGCGATGGCAGGGGAGAGTAACGGAAATTCCTGGCAGCATAGTCAGGGCTATTACGGCCAAACCGCGCTCGCGGCCTTGGCGAGTTTTATCAACGCCACAGACTCAAACCGCGCCAAAACCGCTTATCATTGGCTCGCAGGAAGCGGAGCACCTTTTATCGACCCGGCCTCATTGGCCCGGACACCACAATATTGGATTGTCCCACTTCGCCCAACGCCGTAATTGACAATATAAACATCATCGCAGTTTTGGTATGATGCCGGGCCTTGCCGTCAATGGCAAAATGCCGTGCCACGTTACGCGCAGGCACCGGTAGATTTCTACTTGCATGGAATTGAGGCTATCTGATTTAACGCGACATCATTGGCCGCGAGCAACAATTCGCCAAACTGGTTCTCTCAGGCGAGAAGGCAATTGTGTAATCATGCGCTTCAGGTGATGCCGCACGCCGCTCGGCCGCCCTGACAGCAACGTTATAATACGTTCTGCCGCGCCAAAATCCCCGCGCGCAAAGGCCGCATCGAATGCTGCAAGCCGCCGCACCTCGATGGATTGCCTGATTTCGTCAGCGTGAATAGCGAGCTCCGGTCGCGTCGATAATGCGTAGGCCAAAACATCGGCATCACCGAGGTTCATCCGCTCCACATTTCCAGATATATTGCCCGCATGCTTGCGGATCCCAACCATCGCGCGCTGCAGCACACCGACCGGCGCATGGTCCGCAATCCGCAGCGCTGTTGCAAAATCGCACCCGACCATGCGGCTCACCCCCTCGTCCCATCCACCGATAGACAGGAATTTTTCACGGTCAACCATCAAACAGGATGGAAAAAACGGCTGAAAGGCGATAAGTTGTCGAACGACCGAGGTGTTGAATTGCGCATGATCCCCCTCGATGATCTCAAGGTCGGACCAATACTCAGCAGGGGCAGTTTCGAATTTAGACCGGTCCGCCCATTTTCCGTCGATGACTTCATTGAAATTTGAGAAGGCGCATATCGGCCCAGTATAATTTTCCCAGAACTGTGACATCAGACCAATGAAATCATCCCGCCACAGATCATCATCATCGCAGAATGCAACCAAATCACCTCGCGCCGCCCGTAGCCCCGTATTCCGCGCCACCAAATCGCCGGCATTCGCGATTGAGATAACACGCAGACGATAACCGTAATGACCCAGCACCGACAGGGTATCATCTGTTGATCCATCGTTCACAACAATGATTTCATCAGCTTGACGTGTCTGCTTAAAAATTCTGTCTAATGTCTCGGGTATGATGGCCGCACGATTGAAGGTTGGAATGACCACCGATATTGAACAAGTCATGTTGTGCATCATGGCGTCTGTCTATCGGTTGATCGTTCATTGCTGTGCAGCAATGTCCGAATGCTGTCGAGATAAGCGTGTCCGTATTTCAAGTCTGGTTCGATATGGTTGCCCTCCGCCCACTCGTTCCACGATTTAAGAAACAAGATCCGTCGCTCGCTATCAGCGGTCTGCATTAGATCGATCGCCTCATTCATGTAGTTACTGAATTTATCGGGCGTTGACCCTGTTAAAACAACGCCGTTCACGCCCGACCGGGGCGTGTTATCCCACGCATGCACAAGGCATGGGTAAGTCAAACAGTCATCAGTTGCCGCAATTATACTCTGGCGCAGTGACTTGATGTGTTCGTCGACTATTGTTGTGTAAGAATGAAGGGTAGGAATGCCGCGGCGCTTGTTAAATGCCTGTCGCAGCCATGTCCAAAACCTACGGCGCGATACCCACGGCCGCTCCCGCACCAAGGGCGAGACGATCTTTGCGTCAAAACCGAACTCAAGCGGGTTCCAATCTGCGCTGCCAAATCCCACGATGTGCAGGCCAGAAAGACCGGCCCGAGCCGCGAGGTTACGCCACAGGTCCAGGGTCTGTCGAGAATTAGGGATCAGTTGCGGCTTGTAGATCACAAATAATGGCTTGCCATTGACCCTGATATAGCGTCGGTCAGTGAAAGCCATCAACAGAGTATTGAAATGTGCCTCGTGATCCTCGACGCCCGGGTAGGTCTGCTCGATGAGGACAGTCCGGGGAGAGCCGTGCCAAATACCACTCCAGGTTTCATTCGCCCAGCATAGGCAAAAGGGAAAATCGGGCTTGCCGCTCATGAGCACTTCCGTGAACGGCCGTTCCAAAATACGTCGGCCGGCAAACCAGTAGTGATAATAACAAAATCCCTCGATGCCAGCATCGCGGGCTCAAGCGGCCTGATCTTCGCGGATCTCGGGCAGACGTAGATCATAGAACCCGAGATCTGCGGGTATATGAGGCTGATAGTGGCCTGGAAAGAGCGGCTTGGCCTTTGCCGTATTCGTCCATTCCGTGAAACCTTTACCCCACCATTCATCATTTTCTGGGATCGTATGAAATTGTGGCAAGTAGAGCGCAATCGCTCGAAGTTTTTTTGCTTTATTCATAACTGGAAATTCCACCACCATAAATTGTAGCGACTCGATATTCGCCGCGGAGCTGCATGAAATCGACAAAGAGTTTTGTTAATAACTACGTAAATCTTATCTATTCCAGGAAAACTGTCACGGAAAGAATGGAGACCGCAGATCAAAAGCGATTTCATCTAAACCTATATCAATCTAAATGCCGACGAAACAAAATGTGCGAGCACTGCTAGTCTCAGGTTATCACACATGGCGCATCTTTTATCGATGCTGCGGCATCTGCCCGGACACTGCAATAGTGGATCGCCCCACGCCGTGATCGGCGATATCAATATTATTGTGGTATCGCTGCCCCGACGGCTGCCGGCAATGATGTAATGCCCTGCAGAGTGACACGCGTGCCGTCGCTTAATGTCAGCGCCAGATTACCGCCCACCACAGATGAGCCGGCGATGGAGACACCATTGTTGAAAGCGAGCTGATCCGTGCCTGGCCGGTAATTCTGCACCAAATCCGTCCCGCCGCCTGGGCCGACACCGAAATTGAACAGGTTCAACCCTGCACTCGCCCCGCCCGTCATTGTGGCTGCACCCGCGCCGGCGGTAAATTCATTGACGCTTGTGCCGCCGACCATGTCCGTATTGCTGCCCGCACCGCCTGCATTCATCGCGACAGCACCCGATATCATATTGCTCGCGCTCAATGTCTCATTACCGGACCCCGCGATCAGAAAATTGATCCCGGTTTGGCCGCTTTGCAATACATCTCCCGTGCCGCCGCCGATCAAGGTCACCTGCCCCGCACCTCCGGTGAGCAGATTGCCGCCAGCCGATCCGCCGAGGGCAAACAGGCTGCCCGAACCACCCATCGCGGTAATCGCCCCGGTGCCACCAACAATGATATCCTGACCGGTGCCGCCGATCAGGACGAAGTTTGCCGCTTCGCCAAAGACGAGGGCATTGCCGCTCACGGCGTTGATGGTATTGGCGCCATCCTGCACCGAGAGATGCGGCGCCGAAACGGTGACATTGCCCGTGATATTCACCATGGTCGCTAGATTGCCCGTGATGAATAGATCGGCGTTTCCCGACGCATTGACCTGATTGGTCCCGGCACGGTCAAAGACAACACCGCCACTCACAGAAATCTGATTATTCGTTCCATCGACGATACCAAATCCGGACGCACCACCGACCACGCTGTTATCGTTGCTTTCGGCAAAATAATCGGCGCTACCGGTCACTGTCAGCATATTCGACCCAGCGTTCAAACCAATCACGCCGGCGGATGCCATGATGCTATTCGCCTGACCGCCCGCAGAGACAGTGCCGGCACCGCTTACCGATATCATGTTCTGGCTACCACCGATGATCTCAACCGATGCACCGGTCGCGACGATATTGCTGCTCGTGCCGTTGATCACCACCGACGCTGCGCCACTGACACTCACCTGATTGAAGCTGCTCGCGCTGGCCAGGCCGATCAAGGCGTTTCCAGATGCCAAAATCGTGTCATTCATACTATAGGAATGAATAGTATCCTGGCCGGCCGAATTGACCGAATTCGCATTACTATTGAGGAGTGCGAGGTTCGATCCACCGGCCAAGGACATGACATCCTGACCGATGGTTGCGTTAACGGTATTGATGCCGGCGCTGGCGATGACCGTATAATTGCCCGTGCCATCGAGGGTAAAATTATTATTGCCGCCACCGCCAACGATCGTCCCCGACCCGCCTTGGGGCAGATAGGTGACGTTACTGGTCGGCCCGGTGGTCACCAACTCATTGGGCAATGCACCACCTGTCACCGTCTGATTTCCGGGCGTCGTGAGATTACGGGTCGGGTTGCCGCTGACGGTGGAGGCAAACATATTTGATGTCAGTGCCGTGACAGCGACACCATCGAGCGTCACGGTTTCGGTCGGTGAAAGATGCAAAACGGCATTGCCTGAGGCATCTTCCGTGGCACCGGCAATCAATGCGGCAATCGCAGCACTCGTCAATGCGGTGAAATTGGCGTCGGTGATGACAAGATGATCCGACCCGGCGACAAATCCGGAAATTTCGTCTGCGCCACTCAAGGAATTGGAAATTTGAAATAAAGTAGTACTGGTCGTGTTGGAGAGAAATGTCGTGACGCCGGTGCCGGACTGCATGAAATTCACACCGCCGCCGGCGATCAGAACATCATTGCCCGAGCCTGCAAACAGATAATTACCATTGCCACCACCGATCAGCGTATCCGCACCCGTTCCGGCTTGTAAAATATTGATGCCGCTGCCCCCGATCAGTGTGTCGTTGCCGGAACCCGCGGCAATCAACATGTCGGAATTTTGTGCAGCATTCCCAAGGCTGGTTGCTGTCGTGTCCGAGGATATCAGAAGATCCGTATCGGTCAGTAATTGACCATCGGCCAGGCGGGGCACGATATCGAACATCGGCGAATTGGCCTGATCGCTCTGGCCGACGAAGGGTGCACCCGAGGAGATGAGATAGGCATAGGCCTGAATCGCGCGGGCGGCATCGGTGCTCGTGAAACTGCTCTGATTTTGCGATTGCACGGTGATGAGCCCGGCGAGGGATTCAAGCGAGAGCTGGGCAAAATCGCCCTGGCTATGCGCCCAACCCGTGCCGTTTGATATTCCACTGGCAACCGTATTGCCTTCGAGCTGGGCCCAACTGGTTGCCGCCACACCGGCGCTGTTGGTCAACGCGAGTTCATAGGCTGCACCATCATGCGGATTGAACCCGTTATTGGCATTGAGAAACAGGCCCGTGAAAAAATTGGCCTGCCACTTCATCACTTCGATGGCTTGCTGATTGCCTTGCTCGGCGGCAAGCGTGACGGTGCTCGAAAAATAGGCCTGTTCCCAGGTCGGCAGGCCACCGCCGGGATATGCACCGGGGAGAATATAGCCGGCAGTCTGGCCTTCCTGCTGCGACCAGACAGGCAGCTGGCTGATCAGATAGGCGTAGTTGTTATTCATGATCTGCGTGAAATAGGCCTTCATGACCGAACCATCGGGATTGGCCCAAGCGGCTTCCTGGATTTCGCGCAACGACCAGGCGGCACCACGGATTTGATTGCCTTGAATGACATTGCCATCACCCGCATTGCGCGCGATCGACGCCGGCCAATAATCCGTTACAGCATAGGACGCCTGGGCATTCAGCGCATCGAGATATTGCCGATTTCCGGTTTGCAGATAGGCCACATAGGCAAGATCGGGCTGATGCGCGCCATCCGCCGTCCACCCCGAATTCGTCGGGTCGACCTGCTGGACAAGGCCGGTTGTGTAACTGCCGGGCCCGCCCCGCGAGTCAGTCCATAAATTCGGGTAATCCGCTGTGGTCAGCGGCTGGCCCACGCCGGTGGTGCCGGACGGGGCAAGCCCGTCAGTGGAGGGGTTGCTGGCCAAAATCATATTCCACGGCACACTGCCCGAAGCATTCGCCTGATCGAGTGCGTATTGCGCGGCGGCTTCATTTTGGGTCATCAGCCAGGCGGTGTTGCCTTGGGTGACCGGCCCAATATCAGCCCGGCCGCCAGTCGTGGGCATGTATTGCGTCACCCCGGCAGTACCTAACGGTGCGGCAAATCCGGCAGCCGCCATCTGGGTGGTTTCGCCCGCCACCAAGGCAGAGATATTTGTCGTCAGGTCATAATTCTGTACGGCGCCGATCTTCTCAAGATACGAAGTATCGTGCTGAATATTCACGCCCGGCGCGGCTTTCGAATAGATCGTCGTATTCCAATTTTGATATTGATACTGCGTCAGATTGGTCTGCTGTGACGCGACGACGTTATTTTGGGTGATCGTTTCGCTATAGGTGATTGCGCCACCCACGGCACCCATCGCGAGATCATTATGAAACCCGACATCCGCGCTGAAACTGCCATCCTGATAAGCCGTAATATCAAAAACCAAATGGAAGGAACCGGTGACGGGCACATCAACGCGCGCCTGCGTGGCCAAGGGCCCCTGTTGCCAGAAGCTCGCGGTGCCATTGGCCAAAGCAGCCTTCAGGGCCGCTACGGCATCGATATTATAGGTGGTTGCAGTGCCACCGGCGTTCTGCGCGGTCACCGCAACACTCAGCGCATAGTTGTTCAGCGCTGCAGCCAGATCGATCGCGCCACCTGGGATTGTACCCGAAGGTGCGAGAGCGAGCATGACCTGATCTGATGATCCCGCAGCCAGTGCCGGTTGGGCTATTGTGAGAACGGCGCTGGCCACCGACCCGTCGGCATTGGTGGTTTTGACATCCATTTGCACAGCCTGAGAGACGCCATTGATGATGGCGACGAGTTGATCTCCCGCCGGGACCGCGCCGGCCTGAAATGTCTGCGCAAAACTCACATCCTGAGCCGCCAAGGGCGTCGTCAGCGGGTTCTGCAGATTGAACCCCACTACATCCCCAGGTTGATTCGGCTGCAAAAATGTTGGAATCATAATATTGCTGGTGCCGGACGATGCGGACATTTTTCTACCAAACGTTAACTATTTCTAATATCTAGCACAGAATTGAATATTTGCCTAATTTTTTAATTTTTAATTTATAAAAATGCTTATTCGAGACTATGCCGTAATAATTTGCAATTTAAGGGTGTATTGACATCGATGATTTTAGGCGATTTCTTTCAAAATCAATATTTTATCGGTGATTTCACAACATCCCGCCGGCCGCAGCGAAATGCCGATTCGGTGGCATCGCAGTCGAATTCGAACCCTCGAACGGCTTGTTTTTGCCTCTTCATGGACAATCTGATCATAATATTGTGAATAACGGTAACATCCCATGAAGACAGAATCGCCCACCAAGACAATTTTGATCATCGGCGCATCTCGTGGCCTTGGATTGGGGCTGGCGGCGGAATATCTGCGCCGTTCCTGGCATGTCATCGGCACCGTTCGGCGCCCCAGCAAAACCGGGCTGCACGATCTGGCGGCCAAGTGGGGCGGCCAGATGGACATCGAACAACTTGATATCGACGAGCCGGGGGAGATCGCCGCCTTGCGCGCGAAACTTGCGGGCCGGACCATCGATCTGCTTTTCGTCAATGCTGGTATCGCCAATGACCCCGCCGAGACGATCGGTCAGGTCAGCACCAAGGATTTCATGCGCGTTATGCTGACGAATGCGTTGAGCCCCATGCGCGTGGTGGAAGCCTTCGAGGATTTGGTGCCGTCATCGGGAAGCATTGCTGTGATGTCATCGGGCCTTGGCAGCGTCGCCGACAATGAATCAGGTGGCTGGGAGGTTTATCGTGCGAGCAAGGCTGCCCTGAACACGCTGATGCGCAGCTTTGCCGCCCGGCGTCGGGGTGATGGCCGCAACCTTGCCGTTATAGCACCTGGCTGGGTGCGCACCGACATGGGTGGCGCTCACGCGCATTTGAGCATCGAGGAAAGTATTCCGCGTGTCGCCGATGCCATCGCCCAGTTCCAGAGCAAACCCGGCCTGCATTATTTTGATTATCGCGGCCAGATTGTCCGCTGGTAGCGCAGTCAGGCCCGGGCAGGCACGAGAAGGCGCAGAAAACTCGCGACACTCGCAGCCCCCGCGAACCCGACACCCAGCGCCAAAGCCAACATGGGGCCGTGACTTTGTTCGAGATAGAAACATAATGCGACCAAAGCCGCTCCCGTGGTCTGGCCTAGAATGCGCGCGGTGGTCACGATACCACTTGCGCCGCCGGCCCGTTGCGGCGGCGCGCTGCCCATCAACACCCGCAAATTGGGGGATTGAAAAAAGCCAAATCCCGTGCCGCACATCGCCATACGCCAGCCGATATCCCAGTCGCTCGGATGCGGCCCCATCCAGGTGAGGCAAAGCATGCCCAAACTGAGCACCGCGAGCCCAGCACCACCCAAAATCCCCGCCGAATACCGGTCCGCCAGCCGGCCTGCGATTGTTGCCATAACCGCAACCATGATGGGCCATGGCGTGATCAGAAATCCCGTGGCAATTTGCGAGCGACCCAATATTTGTTCGAAATAAAACGGCAGCGCGACAAAGGCCAAGCCTTGGGTGGCAAACGAACATACCGCCGTGACGGTCGATAACGCAAAAATCGGAATCCGGAACAAATCAACGGGCAGCATGGGCGCTGGATGATCGACCTGACGGCGGAGCAAGAGCAGTCCGAACATGACCGCCAGCAAAAATTCCGGACCGGCAATGCGCCAGCTGACACCGTGGGTCGCCTCACCCATCGCGAGGACCAGGAACCCGAATCCGCCGGCATTGAACAAGGCCAGCACAAAGTCGAACCGGTAGGGCGCCCGCGGTGTCGCCGGCAGATATTTGACCGACAGAAAGAACGATAAGGCGCCCAATGGTAGATTGATGGCGAATAGAAGCGGCCATGGCCCCGCGGACAGAATCAAGGAGGCTGCCGTCGGGCCAATGGCGAATGACGTGCCGACAATCAGCACGTTCCACCCCATGCCTTTGCCCATCATCGAATCGGGATAAATAAAGCGGATGAGCGCTGCATTGACACTCATAATCGCGCTGCCGCCCAGCCCCTGGAAAATCCGCGCGGTCGTCAGGCTCGCCAGCGACCAGGATGCCGCACAGCCGACGGACGCCAGAACGAACAAAACCAGCCCGAAAACAAAGACGCGCTTATGACCGATGATTTCACCAAGAGAGGCCAGCGGCAATGCCGTTGCGATGAGCGCCAATTGATAGGCATTGATGATCCAAATCGAGGCACCGGGGCTGGTGTGCAAATCCATCGCGATGGTCGGCAGGGCCGTGTTGGCAATTGCTATATCGAGTGTCGACATCGCCACCGCGAGCAAAAGTGCTATGGCGGCCCAGCCGCGCCGCCCCGGCGGCAACCCTTCGCCGCTCGTGACGACGACGTCAGTCGATCCAGTCAAGACCATAGGCACTGATCGTTCCATTCGGTGAATACCCTCAACGATCTGCCCGACCGGCGGCAAATTGGCCAGGACCAATGTCTCAAGCCCGATATGCGCCGGCAACGTGGGCAAGTTCAGCTAGAGCGTGATGCGTTATCACGCACCCGCTCTAGCCGTATTTTTCTGATGAATTACATTGGTTTAGCTGGCGTCAAGGTAACAGGGGCAAAACTGGGGGCAAAGACGGAACGGACATGAATCGATCCACCCCATAACTCCAGTTCATGGCTGAGTTCTGGGACCGTTGTTCTGCTGTCGTGCCAAAGCTGCACATGCTTGCCCGCACTTTTGCCCCACTTACCCGAAGGCCCCTACAACAATTTGATTTTCCTGAAAAAAATGGAGCGGGCGATGGGATTCGAACCCACGACCCCAACCTTGGCAAGGTTGTGCTCTACCCCTGAGCTACGCCCGCACTCCGTGATCGGCGTATTAAGGGCCTTCGCGGGGGATTGCAAGCGCCCCATGCGGGGCCTGGGTTGCCGCAACGCATAGCTTACCCCACATCTTCGATGTATTATTAACGTCAGAACAACCAAACGGATTGCCGCCATGGACATGCTTATCGGCCAGAAACCAAACCAACCTGCCCCGGCTGACCTGATCGTCGATGGCGATCAGGCCAGCTTCATGAAGGATGTGATCGAGGCATCGCGCAGCATTCCCGTGCTTGTCGATTTCTGGGCAACCTGGTGTGGCCCCTGCAAAACCCTCACCCCGGCGCTGGAGAAACTGGTGCGGGCTGCGGGCGGGCGGGTCAAACTGGTGAAAATCGACATCGATAAAAACCGCGCTTTGGTCACCCAATTGAGCCAGCTCGGCCTGCCCTTGCAGTCAGTGCCCACAGTGGCCGCGTTCTGGCAGGGCCAAATTGCCGACATGTTCCAGGGCGCGCTGCCCGAGAGCGAAATCCGCCGGTTCATCGATGCCCTGCTTAAAATGGCGGGCACCACCGCGCCGAGTGCCGATCTCATCGCCGAAGCGCGCCAGGCGATTGAGCAGCATGATTTTCAGCTTGCAGCCCAACTCTATGCCGCCTCTCTGCAGGAAGACCCGGAGAAGCCAGAAGCCTGGGGTGGGTTGGCACGTGCCCTTCTGGCGGCCGGCGAACCTGACCGGGCCCAGGAGGTCATTGATGAAGTGCCTCCCAAGATCGCTGATCACGCAGAAATCACCGGCGCCAAATCGGCTCTTGCCTTGGCCCTGGAAGGCAAGGAAGCGGCTGGCAAGCTGGCTGCTTTGCAAGCCCGATTGGCAGCCAACCCAGCCGATCATCAGGCGCGCTATGATCTCGCGACAGCGCAGAACGCGCTGGGTGAACGTGAACAGGCTGCCGAATCCCTGCTTGACATCATGCGCCGCGACCGCAAATGGAATGACGATGCAGCACGGCTTCAATTGCTGAAATTCTTCGAATCCTGGGGCTTCGACGATGCCGCCACGATGGCCGCACGGCGCAAGCTCTCTACATTGCTTTTCAGCTGATTGAAGGCTCTATGACTGGTTTTGCTGTCCGCCTCCCTGACTTACCGGAGGAATTTCCGGTATTTCCTCTGACCGGGGCTTTGCTTTTGCCTGGCGGTCGGCTGCCGCTGAATATCTTTGAGCCCCGCTATATCGCCATGATCGAGGATTCCATGGCGGCCGGTCGGGTGTTCGGCATGGTTCAGCCGGATCCCAAGCTGCCACATGGCGATAATGGGCCGGCCTTGTACCGGATTGGCTGCCTTGGCCGTTTGTCGGCTTTCAGCGAAACCGACGATGGGCGCTATCTGATCACGCTGACCGGCCTGATCCGCTTTTCAATCGTCGAGGAGCTCGACATGCAGCGCGGTTATCGCCAGGTCCGCGCAGCCTTGTCGGGCTTTGCCGCCGACCTTGAGACCGGCTTGGTGCCGACATCCATTCCGCGCGAAAAATTGCTCTCAGCCCTGCGCCGCTATTTCAAGGTTCAGGGCGTCGAAGCCAATTGGGACGCGATTACCGATATGGATGACGAAGAACTGGTGGTGACACTTTCCATGGCCTGCCCGTTCGCCGCCGACGAGAAGCAGGCATTGCTAGAGGCCCGCACGGCCAATGACCGGGCGCAGGCTTTGCTCGCCCTGCTGGAAATCAACGCCCATGATTTTGGTCCCGATTCTGACCCGAAAGCCGTTTGATCCATGGATCCGAAACAGACCCCAACAACCTCGATCGACCCGCGCTTGCTGGAAATACTGGTCTGCCCATTGACCAAAGGCAAGCTGACCTATGATCGGGCCAATGCCGAGTTGATCAGCGCCTCAGCCGGTCTGGCCTACCCGATCCGCGATGGCATTCCGATCATGCTGCCCGATGAAGCGCGCAGGCTCGATTAGATCAATATTGGTTTAGATGAAGTTCAGTCGACTCCAGCTAAACCAATGAAATTGATCGGGAACATATGGCTAGAGCGGGTGCGTGATAACGTATCACGGTCTAGATCGATCGGCTTCATTGCTGGGTCTGCGGCATGTTCGGCGCCGGTTGACCCAGGCTCTGCCAGTCGATTTGCGGCATGGTATCAACCGCGCTGCCATTTACTGAAAGCACGCTCTTGGCCAGGGCCAGATTGAGCAACAATTCCTGGTTACCGTTCGGGTCCTTGACCATATAAGGTGCGAGTTTGGTATCGACATTGGTCATGATGTCGCTCGCCGCTGGATAGGCATCCGCCACAGCAGCCAGAAACGCCCCAAATCCGGCAGCGGTCACATGGCCGGTGCCCTGTGGTTGCTGTGCGGCATCAAAGCTGAAATTCGTCTGGCCATGCACCGTCATCGGCCCGATCTCAGCATCGAGCGATAGAGCCCCGTGCCCGCCTGCCACAGCCCATGCCTGAATGACCGGCGCCAAAATACGCTCTGAGGCATTGGGGTCCGGCCTCCCGCCTGCGGCCGCCAGGCCGTGCAGTTGGTCGCCCAACTGGTAGAAGCCCGGCGGTATCGGGCCTGACAATGACATACTGGTCGCCAGATGCTTGACGGCCCCTTGAAATGGCAGACCGATGATCTGGGTCAAAACCGGCGACAGCGCGAAATCATCATAACTCTGGCTTGATGAGAATGCCGTGCCTGCACTGGTCGCATCAGGATCACTGGTGAAGGCGCTCGATATTTTGCCGATGCTGAACAGAATAAAGCCCTCATCCTGTCCGACCAGACTGACGCCCGTGGCACTCAAGGTGCCGCTGCGGACGGGATGTGCGGTCTTGCCGAAAAAAGCCGCTGGCGTGAACCGATTTGTCACATCGATGGTCTGGAAGTTCAGCGAGAAGGCAGGGCCAGAAGCCAATTTGACCCCGATTTTCGGCGGCAGGTCGATATGCATGATCTGCGGATCGATTGCGTCGATATGCAGGGCAAATTCCGGCATGCTGACAACCGCGCCGCCGGCGGTAGAGGGCAACGTCAAGGTCAATCCAGCGACATTGATGCGCGCGGCCAAAGGCGATGTGCCCCGGCTGATATCGCCATGGGTTACGACCCAGCCTTGGCCCCGGTATTGCGCTTCGATATTGCGGAACCCGGTTACCAATTGCCCCTGCAAATACCACCACCCCGCCAACCAGATCAGCGCGAGCAGCAGAATCATGCGCAGCAAATAAGCGTAAAACCGGGCCATGGTCTCTCCTTGATCGATCAGTCTATCCTGCCCTTATGCAGGCCGGACGTCGAGCCTGGATCAATATTGGCTGAGATGGGTTGCTTGACTCCAGCTGAACCAATGAAATTGATCGGAAGGATATGGCCAGAGCGGGTGCGTGATAGCGCTTCACGCTCTTGAAGCTTTGGTTTGAACCTGGCGGTTTCATCCCCATACTCTTGCCGTCCACATACCGAGACAGGAGACTACATTGATCGATCTATATTATTGGACGACCCCAAACGGCCATAAAATCACGATGTTTCTTGAAGAGGCCGGTCTGGAATACAAGCTCCACGCCATCAATATCGGCAAGGGTGAACAATTTCAGCCCGATTTTCTCAAAATATCCCCCAATAACCGGATCCCCGCGATCATCGACCAAAAGCCGGCGGATGGTGGCGCGCCTGTAAGCGTGTTCGAATCCGGCGCCATTTTGGCGTACCTGGCCGAAAAAACCGGTCAGTTCATGCCGGCCGATCTGCGTGGCAAAACCGAAGTCATGGAATGGCTGTTCTGGCAAATGGGTGGGCTTGGACCGATGGCCGGCCAAAACCATCATTTTTCGGCCTATGCGCCCGAGAAACTTCCTTATGCCATTAACCGCTATGTCAATGAAACAAACCGTTTATATGGAGTGATGAATAAGCGCCTCGCCGATCGGCCTTATCTCGCCGGTGGTTATTCGATTGCCGACATGGCCTGCTATCCTTGGGTTGTACCTTATGAGCGCCAGGGGCAAAATCTCGATGATTTCCCTCATTTGAAGCGCTGGTTTCACGACATTGCCGCCAAACCGGCGACAATCCGCGCATACGAAGTTGCTAAAACGGTTAATGCTGCTCCCACTGTGTCGGAGGATGCGAAAAAGCATCTGTTCGGGCAGACCGCATCGGTGGTGCGATAATTTAATCGGCTTACGCCGATCGGTTTATGTGATGATCGAGAGCAGTCGATCGTTGATCAGCCGGTGATCAGTTCGATCGGCATGGCGGCGTTGGTCACCCACGAGGGCGTAGTGGCCAACCTGTCGCCATCGGTTTGCGAAAACAGGGATCGATCATTGGTGCTGAAATGAATCTCGCTCGCCGCACGAATCTCGACGCCTGGACACCGCGATGTTAGCCCGAGCGGCAAAGCAGCCCCTGCCAAAAGTGCATTCATCATGCCCGGATTTTTGAATAATATGACCTGAAATCCGGGCATGCTCGGCACGGCGCGCGGTGCGAGGATATAATTACCGCCATAGAGCCTGCCTTTTGAAATGATCACCGAACAGGCTTCATGATCCTGCCCGTCAATCGTCAGGCGGACCACTGGAAATCTGTAGCGCATGGATTGCCAAAGGCTTTGCAGAACATAGGCCCCTTTGCCCAACGCACGTTTGACGCTCGAATTGATGCCATGGACGACTGCGCCATCGAATCCGACACCGAACATTTGCACGAACACATGATTTTCGTGAGGCAAAGTCGCCAGACCAGGCCATAATTTTGTCGTGCGCCGATAAGCCAACGCGGCAGCAATCGCTCTCGCAGTTCGTGGTAATTGATATTCATAAGCCAACACATTCGCTGTGCCGAGCGGAATGACACCGAGTGCGGTATCACTGCCTATCAGCCCGTTGGTCACCTCGGCAATTGTGCCGTCTCCACCGGCGGCGACGACCATCGGCGCATTTGACAGAGCAGCCATGCGGGCAAGTTCCGTGGCGTGCCCAGCATATTGCGTCTCGGCTACCGATACGCGAATACCCGACTCGACCAATATATCGAGCACCCGCCATAAATACGCAGCACGCCGGCGGCCTGCGACCGGATTAAAAATCACCATCATAGGCATATGGAAACCCAAAACATGACCGCATGGTCTGGCATGTTTTGGTAAACCGGCAATGACTCAACGGTGACATTTTGATGACGATGAAATGGGATGATGATAAACCACCGTCATAAACTCTTCATTAGGCGCGATGCGTCTTCATCGCCTAATGCCTCCTCATGAACGCGCATTCCATCTCACCGCGATATCGCAGCGTCTTCATCTCGGACCTGCATATGGGAACGAAAGGCTGCCGAGCCGAGTTCCTAGCTGATTTCCTTCGGCAATTATCTTGTGAAAATCTCTTCCTCGTCGGCGATATCATTGATGGTTGGCGCTTGAAGAAATCCTGGTTTTGGGATCGCCATCATGATGAAGTGCTCCGACTGATCCTCAAACATGCACGCTCAGGCACGAATATTGTCTATGTGCCCGGCAATCATGATGAGATGATGCGCGATTTCGTCCCTCTCAATCTTGAGATTGCCGGGATCAAGCTGGTCGCTGAAGCAGAACATATCACCGCTGATGGCAAGCGGCTTCTGATCACCCACGGCGATGCGTTCGACAGTGTTGTGCGCTACGCCAAATTTCTCGCCTTGCTCGGAGATGGAGCGTATACCGTCGCACTCATCGTCAATCGTTATTTCAACATATTCCGTGCCCGTATGGGCTACCCCTATTGGTCCCTTTCAGCTTGGCTGAAGCGGCAAGTAAAGGAAGCCGTCAAAGCAATTGATCGCTTCGAGACAGCTTTGGCGGCGGATGCCCATAAGCGTGGTTTTGATGGTGTGGTGTGCGGGCATATCCATCATGCGGAGATGCGCATGGTCAATGGTGTGCTGTATTTGAACGATGGCGACTGGGTAGAGAGTTGTACCGCCCTCGTCGAACATGTTGACGGCAGGCTGGAACTCTTGGATTGGGTTGCGATGAACCGACTCTCTTACCTCGCATTAAGCGGCACTGGCAGCAACACACATGCTGCACCAGCCACTGCCTGAGCCGATTTCCAAGCCGCCAATCTCGCGCATCCTGATTATCTCCGACGCCTGGTTGCCCCAGGTGAACGGCGTTGTGCGAACCTTATCGATGATGGTCGAGCAATTACGCCTCAAGGGCCTCGCGGTTACGGTCATCGGACCTGATCAATTTCGTAACGCGCCCTGTCCAACCTATCCTGAAATACGGCTTGCCTTGTTCCCTGGTCGCCGGCTTGTCCGCCTCATCGATGACTACGCACCCGATGCGCTGCATATCGCGACAGAGGGACCTTTGGGATGGGCAGCACGCGCTTATGCGAAGCGGCGAGGTTTGGCATTCACCAGCGCCTATCACACAAGATTTCCTGAATATCTGCACGCAAGGACGAAAGTACCAATCGGCATCTCCTATGCCGTTCTACGCCGTTTTCACGGCGCCGGCTCAGGGATCATGGTGGCAACCAAATCGCTTTATGATGATCTCGCAGCGCGTGGCTTCAAAAATATCCGCATGTGGGGCCGCGGGGTTGATCTCGCGCAATTCTCACCGGCCTCGGCTGAACGATGGCCTTTGGCGCGGCCGATTTTTGCCTATGTCGGACGCATTGCTGTGGAGAAAAACCTGCGCGCGTTTCTCGATCTGGATTTACCGGGGTCAAAACTTCTGGTCGGAGATGGGCCGCAACGGAGCAAGCTGGAACGCGAATATCCGCATGTTCATTTCGCCGGCGCCCGCCATGGCGCATCGCTGGCCGC
Organism: Rhodospirillales bacterium 20-60-12; assembly: GCA_002255495.1. Classification (GTDB taxonomy): domain Bacteria; phylum Pseudomonadota; class Alphaproteobacteria; order Acetobacterales; family Acetobacteraceae; genus 20-60-12. The sequence continues at coordinate 21,238 of NCAP01000017.1, forward strand.
GGCTTATGCGGGTGCAGACGTATTCGTGTTTCCCTCACGCACCGACACGTTCGGCTTAGTGCTCCTCGAAGCGCTGGCCTGCGGCGTTCCCATTGCGGCCTTTCCGGTCATGGGGCCGCGTGACATTGCGGCGACCGCACATGAACCCATCGGCGCGCTCAACGAGGATCTGCGGCAAGCGGCACTCGATGCCATGACGGCTGATCGTGATGCTTGCCGTCGCCACGCCGAAACCTATTCCTGGACAGCCTGCGCGGAAAAATTTCTTGCCAACTTAGTGCCCATGACATCCGGCGCAGCACACATACAACCGCTCACATCGGCTGACGTGTAATCCAAGGCTGCGCCTGTTCAAGCTGTGAGGCGAGGCGAATCAGTTGATCTTCAGCGCCAAATTTGGCGACAAATTGAATACCAATGGGAATATTCGCCGCACTCCAGGCCAATGGCACTGACATGCTGGGAGTGAAACTCATATTTGAGAGCTGGGTAAACGGTGTGCGCTCAAAACTCTTGCCGGCCAACTGATCAATGATGCCTGATTTCAGGAGAATTTTTCCGGCATTCACGGAGATCATGAGTTTTGCGAGGTTTTCCTGGGATTTCGGTGTATCCAGCTCGCCGATCAGCGAAGGCCCCATGGCGGTCACGGGTGTCATGAAAAAATCATAGCTCTGATGGAACTTACCCAAAGCGCGGGTAAAATCATTCCATTGCCCATGCATTTGGACATAATCGCCCGCCGACAGCGCACGGCCCAGTAATGCAAGTGCCCGCGTATCGGTGTGAAACTCAGCCTCCTTGCGGCCGGTCAATTTGCAGATATGGCTGACGGCAGCGGCTACATGGCCGAAATATAGGCTCATATAGCAGCGCGCGAGGGCATTTCCATCAATCGCTGGTTCAGCCTCTTCAACGTGATGACCAAGCGATTCTAAAAGTTTGGCTGATTTGTGAAGGGCGTCGATCATCTCCGGGTCAACCTGACCGCCGACGGGCGAGCGTGTTGAAAAGCCGATTCGGCAACGTCCCGGGTCTGCTCCCACTTCCTGAATATAAGGGCGGGCCGGCGGGGCGATGTTAAACGGGCCGCCTATTTCCGGCCCGGCAATGGCATCGAGCAAAGAAGCTGAATCGCGAACGCTGCGCGTCAGTGCATGGCTGACGACGCAACCTTCCCAAAGCTCGCCATGGTGGGCCCCTTCAGGCACCCGGCCGCGCGACGGCTTCAGCCCGAACAACCCGTTATAGGCTGCGGGAATACGAATCGAGCCACCTCCATCGGACGCACCGGCCATTGGCACGTAGCGCGCCGCAACCGCCGCTGCGGCCCCACCGGATGATCCACCGGGTGTGCGATCAACCGCCCAAGGATTGCGTGTTGCACCATGGAGTATGGTTTCCGTCGTTGCCCGCAATCCCAATTCAGGAGTCGTCGTTGAACCGACGATCACCAAGCCCGCGGCCATGAACCGGTCGACGATAATAGAGGTATGAGAGGCCCGCCGATCACGCAGCGGCACAGCACCCATCGTTGAAATTTCGCCAGCAATGTCCTGATAAATATCCTTGACCAGAAATGGTACACCGGCGAACGGACCAGACACAGGCCGCTCGATTTGCGCTTTTGCCCGGGCCCGCATGTCCACCGCGATTGCATTATATTTCGGCTCGCCGGCATCGATTTTCGCGAGTGCCGTGGCCAAAGCTTCGGCTGCACTGACCTGTCCGGAGGCGATCAATTGTGCCAGGCCGGTTGCGTCGTACTGTTCGTAATCCTGGATCATTTTTTACTCCCTCATATTTTTTATCGGCGCCGCCAGAAAACCAATGAGGCCGCACCGTGCTGCCGGTCGGCTAGTCGATCTATATCGTCGGGCTGCTCGTCACCCTTACCAAATTCTGCGATGATCACCGCATTTTTGGCAAGCCAGCCGGCTTGATCAAGAGCGGACAGCGCAAGCGGGATCAGGTTCTGTCCATAAGGCGGGTCAAGCATGATCAGGTCATGCGCGACACCGCGCGGTGGTGCAGTGGCATCGATTGGGAAAACATGGCTCATGCTCTCGGCGCGGCAGGCGACAATATTGGCGCGCAAGCTCGCCAATGCAGTACGATCCTGTTCCATGAAACTGGCCTGCCCAGCCCCGCGCGAGAGGGCTTCGAGCCCAAGCGCGCCTGTTCCCGCAAAAACGTCAAGAACCCGTGCGCGCCGGACGAAAGCAGGCCCGCCCCAAGATGCGTGGAGCAAAATATCAAATAGTGCCTGACGGACTCGGGCGGAGGTCGGCCGCGTCGTCAAGCCTGTTGGTGCGGTCAAGGCTTTTCCCCGCCATAGACCGGCGATGATACGCGGCGGCGGCGGCGCTGTTGTCATTTTACCAATTTCGGCAATTGCTCACGCAATACTTTTCCAGTGACCTCTTCTACGGCGGTCCGCGGCAAATTGCCGAGCTGGAAGGGTCCATAAGCCACCCGGATCAATCGTGTTACGTGCAAACCCAGAGCTTGCATCACCTTGCGAATTTCTCGATTCTTGCCTTCCCGCAAGGACACGCTCAGCCAAAGATTATCGCCCTGGCGCGAATCGACCGCCGCCTCGATCGGGCCGTAATTCACCCCATCGACACTCAAGCCCTGCGCCAACGCCGCCAAGCCGCGTTCGTCAATCACGCCATTTACTCGCGCGCGATAGCGGCGCAACCATCCCATCGATGGTAATTCGAGCTGCCGGGCGAGGCCGCCATCATTGGTGAGTAATAATAATCCCTCACTGGTCAGATCGAGCCGGCCGATGCTGACCAGACGCGGCAGCGCCTCGGGCAGTTTTTCAAAAACCGTGGGCCGGCCCTGCGGATCGCGGTGAGTTGTCACCAGACCGTCAGGCTTATGGTAGCGAAACAGCCTGGTCCGTTCAGGCTCACCGACCGGCTTGCCGTTCACCATGATGATATCACCCGGCTGCACGAACACCGCCGGATGAGTGACCGCCTGATTATTCATTTTGACGCGCCCTTCGGCAATCAGCTTTTCCGCGTCACGCCGGCTGGCAATGCCCGCGCGGGCCAGATATTTGGCGATGCGTTCCCCGCGCTCGGTCGGTTCATCGGTCATGAGCAGGCGCCGATCAAAGCATCGAATAGACGCCGGTCACCCTGATCGATCAGAAATTCCGGATGCCACTGCACCCCAAGGCAAAAGCGAAAATCAGGCGCTTCAATACCCTCGATGACCTGATCTGGAGCCATGGCATTCACAATGGCACGCGCAGGCGCTGCCCGAACGGCTTGATGATGCGATGAATTCACATTCATCCGCATAGTGCCGACAATCTGGTGCAGCAAAGTACCCTCGACGATGCGGATCTCATGGCCGGGCTCGTGCCGAGGATTGGGCTGCTCATGGGGGAGGGCATCGGCAATCGTATCGGGGATATGCTGGATCAATGTGCCGCCGAGAGCGACTGCGAGCAATTGTTCGCCGCCGCATATTCCCAAAACCGGCATATTGCGCGCCAATGCACCCGAGAGCAGGGCCATTTCTGCACTGGTCCGGCCCGATTTCAGTGCCACAGTTTCATGGCGCGTGGCCTCACCATACAGAGCCGGATCGATATCGAAGGCACCGCCGGTCACGATCAACGCGTCCAACCGATCAAGATAGGCTTCAGCCGCGCCGGGGTCATGCGGGAGTGCGACCGGCAGGCCGCCTGCGGCCAGCACGGCATCGGCATAGTTCCGACGCAGCGCATACCAGGGGTATTTCGAGTAGCCGCCCGGCTGCTCCTCATCCAATGTAACGCCGATCAATTTTTTCGCTGTCATGCCCTTTGCTAGACCTGTCGGCGTCGATCATGCAAGAATCCATCATGGGCATTATGCATATGGCACTTGATCAGGCGAGGCAGGCTGGGGATCGCGGCGAAATTCCGGTGGGTGCGATCATCGCCGACGCACAAGGCCAGATTATTGCAGCGGCCGGGAATCAGGTTGAAGCCCTGTGCGATGCGTCAGCCCATGCCGAAATGCTCGTCATGCGCGCCGCCTGCCTGGCACAGGGCCAGAAATTTCTCGAAAATTGCGATTTATACGTGACTCTGGAGCCTTGCCCGATGTGTGCCGGAGCGATCGCGCTGCACCGCCTGCGCCGGGTGATATTCGCCGCCTACGATCCTAAATCAGGCGGGGTAGAGCATGGTCCCCGGATATTCGACCAGCCAACCTGCCATCATCGCCCGGAAATCATCGGCGGCGTTGAGGAGCAAGCAGCGGCCAGCTTGCTCACCGGCTTCTTTCAGCGCCTGCGTTCATGAAACAGCGAGATAACGCGATGCCAAATGACGTTGAAAATCGACCGGATCGAGGGCCTTGCCCGTTGCTTTGACGAGTAATTCGTTGAACCCGTAGCGCGATCCATAGCCATGAACATTGGCCCGCAACCAGCCGCGCAATGGCCCGAAATCGCCGTGCGCCAAGCCGTGATCGATACCGGGCACAGCCTGCCGCGCGGCTGCCATCAATTGCGCCGCCGCCATGGCGCCGAGCGTATAGCTTGGGAAATATCCCACCAAACCGGCATACCAATGAATATCCTGCAGGCAGCCGCGGCGATCATCAGGTGGTGTGATTCCGAGCAGCGATTGCATCGCCTCGTTCCAGGCTCCCGGCAGATCGGCCACCTGCAAATCGCCGCTTATCAAGGCTTGCTCGAGGCGAAAGCGCAAAATGACATGAGCCGGATAGGTCATTTCATCAGCTTCGACACGGATGAAACTGCGTTCGACATGGCGCAGCCGCGCGCGCAAGGCTGCCGGAGAGAAGGTTTCTGCATCGCCGCCGAACGAACGATGGAGCAACGGGCTCAGATAGTCCAAGAACGCGTCAGACCGGACAGCCTGCATTTCAATGATTAAAGACTGGCTCTCATGGGTCGCCATGCCCGAGGCCTCGCCCACCGGTTGGCGGGCAAAATTCTTCGGCAAGCCGGCCTCATAAAGCGCGTGCCCCGTTTCATGCAGCACGCCCATCAGCGCCGAGGCATAATCGCTTTCGTCATAGCGGGTGGTGATTCGAATATCACTCGGGATGCCGCCGCAAAATGGGTGCATCGAGCGATCAAGGCGGGCGGCGGTGAAATCCAACCCAGCTTGCTGGGCAAGCGTGCGGCAAAGTGCCTCCTGCAATGCGACGGGCACTTGCGGCGGCGCGGCGGCAGGGGCGTTCCGACCCGCTTGAATGGCTTCGGCCTGCGGCAAAGCCTCGCGCAAAAACGTCTCATAATTGGCGAATATGGGCTCGACATCCTTGCTCGAGATCCCGCGCTGATATTGACTCATCAGCGCGTCATAGGGGGAAAGATTAAGCGCCTCACCCAACGCCACAGCGGCCTGCCGGGTCAAAGCGAGTAATTCACCAAGCGCGGGTGCCACTGCTTTGAAATCAGAATCCTGGCGTGCCGAACGCCAGATTCGCTCACATGAGGAACTTGCCTTGGCGATCGCCTCAACAAGATCGCCAGGTAGGCATACGGCCCGCTTATGCCGGTCACGCATCAATGCTAAATTGGTTTGTTGCCAGTCATCATCGAGCGGTTCGGCGGCGGCCAGATCATCGCCTAGTTTCGGATCGGTGAGCATGTCGTGAATGACGCCTGCCAATGCAGCGAGTTGGTCCCCGCGCGATGCGGCACCGCCATCGGGCATCATGGCAGCCTCATCCCATCCGAGAATGGCAGATGCCTCCCCTATTGTGGCGATCCGGGCAAAGCGTTCGGACAATGCGCGATAAATACTCATCAATCCTCGATCAGCCTCTTACGGGCGTAAAATATGAATTCGATGACCAAGACCACGGCCAAGCCAAACCAGGTCAGCTCATATTGATAATGATTGTTCGGTGGTGTCGGCAGATTATGCGCCGGATCCGGCCAGCCGCTGAGCGGCTTGGGGCCAAGTGTCACCAGCACAAAATTCTCGACATGCTTGAGCCCCAGTGACGCGCCGATTTTCTGCGGATTGCGGGTGTAGAAAATATGCTGCGCCGGGTTGTCCTGACCGGCAAAAAATCCAGGTTCTTGAGGCTGCGCGATATAGCCTGAGACCTGGATAAGGCCAGCCGGCACTGTGTAAGGAACCGGCGTTGATTCCGGCACCCAACCCAAGTCAACGAGCAAAACCGATCCATCGGGGCGTTGGAGCGGCATCAAAAGCTGGCCACCGCGCTGCGGCCCCGCCGGGCTGTTTTCCACCTCGTCGCCGTATAAAGCCGCTTTATCGGCAATCCATGTGCCGACAACACCGACTTTTTCAAACGGCTGCGGATGGGCAGGCAAGGGCACAGGGGGTGCCAATTCAGCCTGATGAATCCGCGCCAGGATGGCTTCTTTCCAGACCAGCCTGTGGGATTGCCACACGCCAAGGGACAGGAGGGCAGCGAGGAGAATAAGGCTGGCGATCCCGGGGCCTACGAGACGCCGCCATTTTGCAGGCGGCGTCTGAGGCGTTGCGGATATTTTAGCCTGCAACAATCGCGCTGCGGCCAAAATAATAGATGCAGACGAACAAGAACAGCCAAACGACGTCGACGAAGTGCCAATACCAAGCGGCGGCCTCAAAACCAAAATGCTGCTGCGGCGAAAATTGGTTCTTCATGGCGCGGACCAGGCAAACGATGAGAAAGGCTGTGCCGACAACCACGTGAAAGCCATGAAAGCCTGTGGCGATAAAGAACACCGAGGGGAAAATACCGCCATGGTAAAACAGGAACGGCGAATGGGTGTATTCATAGCCCTGACCGCAAAGGAAGGTGATCCCGAGTAGCACAGTGACCGCAAGGCCCAAAACCAAATTCTTCTTGTCGTTTTCCAGCAAGGCGTGATGCGCCCAGGTGATGGTGGTGCCGGAGAGCAATAAAACCATCGTGTTGAACAAGGGGATGGCAAATGGGTCAATGGTGGTGATGCCCTGAGGCGGCCAGACCGCTTTATACGCGACACCCATATGCGAGGGAAAGAAGAAATAATTGAAATACGCCCAGAAGAACGACACAAAAAACATCACTTCTGATGTGATGAACAAGGCCATTCCGTAGCGCATGCCGATCCGCGTGATCGTGGTGTGAACGCCGGGGGCTGCTCCCTCGTGGACGACACTGGTCCACCAGAAAAACATCGTGGTTACCGCGGAGAGAACACCGATGATCAACACGATATAATTGGAGAAATGCGCGGCAAAAATGATGCCCGCGGCCACCAACATGGCGGAGGCTGCACCGATGAGGGGCAGAAAGCTCGGATCGACCAAATGATATTGGTGAGGAACCGTGCCTCTGATTTGGCTTTTCGCCGTGTGAACAGTACCGCTCATATCCCAGTCAATCTCCCTAGAAACCGATAACTCACCACATATGCCCGACTTTAATGAGCTTGACCACGGCGATTGCGTAAATCAGCAGCGAGATGGCGCCCAAGGCCGCCAGTAATGCCCAGTTCCGACCGCTCCGCCGACGGCGAAACTCGGCGATCATTTCAGGCGTCCAGTCGGGCCGTTCTACGATCATTTAAAAACCAATAAATTTGTCGGCAACAAGAACACCGAACAGAATGAACAGATACAGGATTGAGTATTTAAACGCCTGCCGCGCAGGCAGATTCTTGGTCAAGCTCACCCCAGAAACATCCTGATCATCGCGCAGCACACGCCATGAATACCAGACGAAGACCAAGCCAAGTGCCAATGCCGCGGCACCGTAAACATAACCGGCATACCCGAGTAGGGTGGGCAATAATGTCACCGGCACCATTAACAATGTGTAGGCCATCACGTGGCGGCGGGTGGATTTAGCCCCTGCAATTACCGGCAGCATCGGCACGCCTGCACGCTCATAATCGGCTGACGCAAACAATGACAGCGACCAGAAATGCGGCGGTGTCCAGAAGAATATGATCGCAAATAACAGAACCGGCATCACACTTAGCGATCCGGTCGCCGCCACCCAGCCGATCATCGGAGGAAATGCGCCCGCAGCACCACCGATGACTATATTCTGCGGTGTGCTGCGCTTCAGCCACATCGTATAAATGAAGACATAAAACCCGATTGAGCCCGCCAGAATGACAGCAGCGAGCATATTCGTCGCGAGTGCCATCAGCACGACCGACGAAGCAGCAAGCGTCAGTCCAAATCCAAGCGCGCCTGCCGGCGAAATCCGCCCGGCCGGGATGGGTCGATTGGCCGTCCGCCTCATCAAGGCATCGATGTCGCGATCATACCACATATTGATAGCACCGGACGCGCCGGCCGCTGTCGCGATGCAGATAATTGCAATTGCACCCATCACCGGATTAATCGGCACCGGTGCGACCAACATACCCGCGATGGCCGAGTAGACCACCAACGACATCACTCTGGGTTTCAACAGCGCAAGCCAATCTTGCGCTGTTGTACCCATGAGCCTCATCTCATCGGCGGTGAAGGCCGTTTCGCCATGAGCCAGTAAGGGCGTGATGACCGAATCACTCATCTGATAACCGGCACATCCTCAAATGTGTGGTGCGGCGCCGGAGACGGCACAACCCACTCAAGAGTGGTCGCACCCTCACCCCAGTAATTATCGGCCAACACGACCTTCGAAGTGAACACCCGATACATCACATAGAAGAACACGAGCGTGCTGATGCCAGACAGGAAGGCACCCATGGACGAGACATAGTTCCAGCCCGCAAAAGCATCAGGATAATCCGGATAACGGCGCGGCATACCAGCCAAACCCAGGAAATGCATTGGGAAGAATGTCAGGTTCACACCGACAAACGTGGTCCAGAAATGCAATTTACCCCAGAATTCAGGATATTGATGACCGCTCATTTTGCCAATCCAGTAGTAAAATCCGGCAAAAATAGCGAATACCGCACCCAGCGACAGCACGTAGTGGAAATGGGCGATCAAGAAGTAATCGTTGTGCAATTCCTGATCGAGTCCGGCGTTGGCGAGCACGATCCCTGTGGCGCCGCCGACGACGAAGAGGAAGATGAAGCCGACAGCAAACAACATCGGCGTTTTGAACTCGATTGAACCGCCCCACATTGTCGCGATCCAGGAGAACACTTTTACGCCGGTCGGCACCGCGATGACCAGAGTGGCGACCTCGAAATAGATGCGGCTGTCAACGCTGATGCCCGAGACGAACATGTGATGCGCCCAGACGATGAAGCCTAAAAAGCCGATGGCCACCATGGCATAGACCATGCCGAAATATCCAAAGATGGGCTTTTTCGAGAAGGTGGAGACGACATGGCTTATAATACCGAAGGCCGGCAAGATCATGATATAAACTTCGGGGTGACCAAAGAACCAGAATAAATGCTGGAACAGCACAGGGTCGCCACCGCCGCCAGGCTCGAAAAACGACGTGCCGAAATTGCGGTCCATGATCAGCATGGTCACAGCACCGGCGAGGACCGGAATGGCGAGCAAGAGCAGAAATGCGGTAACCAAAATGGCCCACACAAAAAGCGGCATCTTATGCATGGTCATGCCGGGAGCGCGCATGTTCAAAATGGTCGCGATGAAATTGATCGCGCCGAGCAAAGAGGAAATACCGGCCAAATGCAGCGAGAATAAGGTGAAATCAGTCGACACGCCTGGCGAGTAAGTGCTGTCGGTCAACGGGGGGTACAAGGTCCAACCCACGCCGGAGCCCTGACCAACCACAAGACCCAGAATAACAAAGATGAAGCCCATCACCAAAAACCAGAAGCTCATATTATTGAGCCTGGGGAATGCCATGTCCGGCGCACCGATCATCATCGGCACGAACCAATTACCAAAACCACCGATCAAAGCCGGCATCACCAGCCAGAAAATCATGATCAGGCCATGGGCCGTCACAATGGCGTTCCATTCCTGGCCGTTACTGACGATCGTGTTGTTTGGATACATCAGCTGTGCACGCATCAGCATAGATAAACCGCCGCCGACAATGCCGGCGACCACTGCTGCGGTGATATAGAGTGTGCCGATATCCTTGTGGTTTGTGCTCATCAGCCAGCGGCGTGCGAAACTCGGCTGATGGGCAGCGTGAGAATCATGTGCGCCGTGATCATGTATGACGGTCGATGACATGTCAGACTTCCTTTAACGCGTCGCTTGCGCGAGTTGAACAAGTGCCGGCCGAACGACAGCCGGAGTGCGATTTGGGGTATTATCGGCATATTCAGCCTGAGCTTTTTTGACCCAAGCTTGATATTGATCCATCGGCAAAGCCTGGATTTCGATCGGCATAGCGTCGTGATTTATGCCACAAATCTGATTGCATTCGCCGTAATACGTTCCCGGCTTGGTCAGCAGCGTCCAGCTATGAACAATCTGGCCCGGAATTGCGTATCGTTGCACGCCAAGCGAGGGCAAATAGAACCCGTGCAGAACATCGGCGCTGGTGATTTCAAACTCAATTTTTTCGCCGGCGGGGACAACCATTGGATGATCGACGGAAAGACGGCGGATCTGGCCCGGCTGAAGCTTGTCGTCAGGGATCATGTAACTGGTGAAATCCAACCCCTTCACCGACTTATAATCATATTCCCAATACCATTGATGGCCCGTGACCTTCACAATCATGTAGGGCTTCTGATAATCCGCCTCGTAGCGGATCAGATTGATCGACGGCCAGGCAACGACCAGCAAAATCACCGCCGGAATAACTGTCCAAAGAACCTCGACCACCACATTATGGGTCACGGTGCTGGGCACTTTGTTGCGTTTGGCATTGAAACGGACAATCACGTAGGCCAACAGTAGCGCCACAAACCCAACAACGCCCGCCATGATCCATAGAACAAAAGCCATGAAATGGTCGATCCGCGCTTCCATCGGGCTTCCCGGCTGAGGCAACCACATTTCCCACGGCTTGGGCGCAATCACGTACCCATCAGCAAACGCGAGATGCGGCATTCCAAACGCCAGCAGAACTAGCGCCCCTAAACTTACCCGCCAGCCGGAAAACCGCATATGTCTCTCGCCTTTTATCGCATGATTGTCAGACCCGTAGCGAACCGCTGATATAAGGTCATACACCGAATATCAAGATGCTTGCTAGCTATATTATATAGTTTCAGATAGCTTTAAGTAACGTTTAAGCGGACCAAACTGAACAGGCCCATGGGCCGCAATTGCCGAATGGTGCAGAGTTTGGACAGGTCGCCGGGCAGGAGTTGGCCGATCCGAAAGTCAGGATGCCAGCCCAAAGCCCGTGAAGCCGGAGCCAAACCACGTTCCAGCCACCATTTCGGCCCGCGTTCGGCGGCAAAATGGTTGATGAATAATATTGTGCCACCCGGCCGCACCACCCGGCGCAACTCAGCCACCAGCCGCAGCGGATGGGGCACGACGCTGGCGACGAACATCGCGACCGCAATATCAAAGCTGCCGGTCTCGAAGGAGGTGTTCTCGGCGTCCATTTCGCTGAGCTCATCGATGTTCGACAGCCCTAATTCGGCGCTGCGCTGCCGCGCCCTGGCCAGCATCTCCTTCGACAAATCGATACCCGTGATGCGCTTGGACAGATTATAATGCGGCAGAGCAAGGCCGGTGCCGACGCCGACTTCCAGCACTCTCGTCCCCGGCGCGGCATTTACCGCTGCAATGGCCTCACGCCGCGCCGACGCAGAAACCAGCCCAAAACCGGAATCGTATATTCCTGCCCAGCGGCGGTAAGCCGCACGCACGGCGTCGGCATCCAGGGCCATGCGGGGCTGCGTGGCTTCATAACTATGGCTCATCGGCACAAATATTCCCTTAATGCGCCGGCCAACGCGCCAACACATCAGCAGATTGCGACATAACAAAGACGTGACGCAAGGTGTCAGACCAATTAAACGGGCAAAGAAGCGTGCAACCCCGTCATTTTGACCGGCCCCTGGCTGATATCGAGCCTTAAATCAATATCGGTATGGCTGGAGTCACCTGCAATCCAGCCATACCAATGAGATGGATCGAAGAAAATGAATATAGAGCGTGTCGTTGTGAAACGACAGCGCTCTCATAACTTACGCTGCGTCCTCACGGCGGTCACGAACACGGACATAAGCGATCGCAGCATGTTCCTCGCAATAAGGTTTGCCGGTGATGGCCTGGGCGCTGCAAAAATGAAAACTCTCGGTGCCTGGCTCACCGATCGGCCAGCAGCACGGAACCGTGCGAACATAAGGCTTGGCAACAGAGGCCATGGCGGGCCGAACGGTCTGGCGCGTCGCTGGCGCATGATCTGCCGCCCGCTCGCTCGCGCGAGTTAGCGACGAATGTCCGGACGCCATAGAGACCGACCCACCCAAGCTGGCTGAGAGAGGCGGCAAAGTCGGGCCTTGAGCCCGCTTAGGGGCAGGCGGCCTGGCGGCTGGACGATCGCCTTCGATGCGCCGGATTGGCGAGGGCCGGGCCGGCAACTCAAGCCGATGTGCTTTGCCAACAACGGCATTTTTAGAAACATTCAAACGGCGGCCAATTTCGGCAGTGGAAAGACCTTCCGCCCAAAGGGCACGCAGCTTGGCGATTGTGTCTTCCGTCCAGTCCATTGTCGCACTCCGTCATTTCTATACAATATACGGTAGGACAAAGGGTCTAAACACTCAACATATTGCTGAGCTTCCGAATCTTATTTCTGTGGAAAACTTATTATTTTATCGCCTCTCCAGCGAAGGCGCCCCAGAAATCATCCCTTTTCAGCCAGCCGGTTCGATGATCCGCACTCACACGACACCAGGACAACGCAGCATCGCAGCTTAATATCCGGCCAATAACGCCGGGTTCGGCATAGGCGACGGGTGCCGCATCATCTCTGGCCGCCGCGCGAATAACATGCTGAGCCCCCGTGACAATGAAACCGCGCTCAGCGCGGACGGTTGCCTCATGGACCCACCC
>NCAP01000018.1 GCA_002255495.1 Rhodospirillales bacterium 20-60-12
CGCCCCGCGTCCCGTTCAGAGTCGGAGCAGGGCGCGGACGTGGGCGGCGGCGGATGCGGCGAGGGCTTGCAGGTCGTATCCGCCTTCGAGGAGTGAGATGAGTTTGCCGTTCAAATGCAGGTCGGCGAATTGCACGAGGGCTTCGCTGATCCAGGTGAAGTCGGCGGTTTCCAGGTTGATTTGCGCCAGGGGGTCGGCTTTGTGGGCATCGAAGCCGGCGGAGAGGATCAGCAGATCGGGTTTGAAGTCGGTCAGCGCGGGCAGGATGCCGTAGGTCCAGGCTTCGCGAAATTCGCGGCTGCCGCTGCCCGGGCTGAGGGGCAGATTGAGAATATTATGGGCGACGCCGCGTTCCTGCGGCAGTCCGGTGCCGGGATAGCAAGGATGTTGGTGGGTTGAGGCGTAGAAGAGATTGGGATCGTTGGCGAAGGCGGCTTGGGTGCCGTTGCCGTGATGGACATCGAAATCGAGGACGGCGATGCGTTTAAGGCCAAAGCGCGTGCGGGCGTGGGCGGCGGCGATGGCGGCGTTATTGAACAGGCAGAACCCCATGGCGCGGTCGGGTTCGGCGTGATGTCCGGGCGGGCGGGCGGCGACGAAGGCGGCGCGGGCCCAGCCTTCCATAATGGCATCGACCGCCATGATGGCGCCGCCGGCCGCGCGCAAAGCGGCTTCGATGGTGCCGGCGCTGGCCATGGTGTCGGCATCGAGATGAATGCGTGTGCCGGCCGGCGGGGCCAAGGCCAGCATGGCGGCGACATGGGCCTTGGTGTGCACCGCTTCGAGCGCTTCGACCGGGGCCAGCGGCGCGATTTCGCGCAGCAGATGGGCGAATTCGGGCGCTTCAAGGGCCGCGAGCACAGCACGCAACCGGTCGGGGCATTCGGGGTGATAAGGTCCGGTATCGTGATCGAGTCCGGCTTGGTGAGTGATGAGCGCGACGGTCATGAGGGGCTTTCGCTGGGCGCCTGGCGGTGGCGGATGGTGAAGCTGTAAACGCCTTTGACCTCGCTCCAGGAGACCAGGGCATGACCTGAATCGCGACAAAAGGCGCGAAAATCGGCGAGGCTGTTCGGGTCGGTGGCCAGCACCCGCACCCGGCTGCCCGGGGCGGCGTGGCGCAGCGCGCGGGCCGCGCGCAAAACCGGCCAGGGGCATTTCATGAATTGGGCGTCCAGCAGGGTTTCGCTCATGGATTGAGCATGGATAATTCAGCGCGGTTGAGCAAGAGAGCGGAACGCGCGACAAGCTCTCATGACCTATCGCATCGGGATTGATCTGGGCGGCACGAAAATTGAGATCGCAACATTGCGGGGCAACGAGATTGTGCATCGCAGCCGGGTGCCGACGCCGCATGGTTATCATGACTGTCTGCGGGCCATTGCCGATTTGGTGCGGCGTGCGGAGGCTGAACAGGGCGCCTCGGCGAGTGTTGGCATTGGCATTCCCGGCGCGATCAGCCCGGCGACGGGGCTGGTCAAGAACGCCAATTCGAATGCGTTGAACGGGCATCGCTTCGATGCCGATCTGGCCGAGCTGCTCGGCCGCGAGATCAGGGTGACGAACGATGCCAATTGTTTCGCGCTGAGCGAAGCGGTGGACGGCGCGGCGGCGGGCGCGCGGTTGGTGTTTGGCGTGATCATCGGCACGGGTTGCGGCGGCGGCATTGTGATCGATGGTCGGGCGCTGGAAGGCCGCCACCGGATTGCCGGAGAATGGGGGCATACGCCGTTGCCGTGGCCCCGGCCCGAGGAAATGCCGTTGCGCGCCTGCTGGTGCGGCCATGCCGGGTGCCTGGAGACCTATTTGGCGGGACCGGCTTTGGCACGCGAGGCGGATGGACCCGGCGCGCATGACGCGACCAGCCTGCCCGCCCGCGCGAAAGCCGGCGAGGCGCGAGCGATGGCGGCTTTGGATATTCATGCCGATCGGCTGGCGCGGGGCTTGGCGATGATCGTGAATATCCTCGACCCCGATGCCATTGTGCTCGGCGGCGGACTCTCGAACATGGAGCATCTTTATCGCGTCGTTCCCGATTTGATGCGGCAATATACCTTCAGCGACGTGATGGATACGCCGGTGCTGCGCAACAAGCACGGCGATTCCTCAGGTGTGCGGGGTGCTGCCTGGCTCTGGCCGGCATGACGCGCGCGCGCTGACATGCAGGCGCTGTGCCGCGATTGCGATCGGGCTTTGGCGGCACCGGCCGGTTCGTGCCCGCACTGCGGCGGGCACCGGATTGTTGCGCATGAACAGCTCTTCGAGTTGGCCATTGCCCATGTCGATTGCGATGCGTTCTACGCCAGCGTGGAAAAGGCCTATCGGCCGGAATTGCGCGACCGGCCGGTGATTGTCGGCGGCGGCACGCGCGGCGTGGTGGCGGCTTGTTGCTATATTGCGCGCCTTTCGGGTGTGCGCAGCGCGATGCCGATGTTCAAAGCCCTGAAACTCTGCCCCGATGCCGTAGTGATCCGCCCGGACATGGCGCGCTACGCCGAGGCCGCGCGCGCCGTGCGCGCTTTGATGGCGCCGCTCACACCGCTCGTGCAGCCTTTGTCGATCGACGAGGCGGTGCTTGATCTGAGCGGCACGCAGGCCTTGCACAACGCCCCGCCGGCGGCGGTGTTGAGCCGCTTCGCGCGGGCGGTTGAGCGTGATATCGGGATTACCATTTCGGTCGGCTTGGCGCCCAACCGATTACTCGCCAAGCTCGCCGCAGAGCGCGACAAGCCGCGCGGGTTTTATGTGTTCGGCGCGGAGGCAGCGGCGATTTTGGCACCCGAACCGGTCGGGCTGCTGCCCGGCATTGGCCCCGCGATGCAGCGCACGCTGGCCGCGCGCGGCATTACCAGGCTGGGGCAGTTAGCCGGCTTGTCGAGCCGCGAGGCGATGCGCTTGTGCGGCCCAGATGGCCCGCATCTGGCCGCGCGCGCACGCGGCGAAGATTCCCGGCCGGTCGATCCACGCCGGATCACCAAATCGATCAGCGCGGAGATGACGTTCGAGACCGATTTGCGTGATCTTGCAAAGCTGGAGGCATATTTATGGCCGCTTTGCGAAAAACTGGGGCGGCGTCTGCGCGCCGAAGGATTTGCCGCGTTGGGTTTGACATTGAAACTGAAAACCAGCGATTTTTCGAGCTTCACCAGGGCCATCAAGCTGGCCAACCCGACCATGCTGCCCGATTTGATATTCAGCGCCGCTCAGCCGGTTTTGAAGCGGGAAATCGGCGCGTCATCCTTCCGCCTGATCGGCATAGGGGCCAGCCATCTGGTCAGTGAGAGGCTGGCAGATCAGGGTGATCTGGCCGACACTCAAACGCCCAGATTGGTTGCGCGTCAGACCGCCATTGACGATCTGCGCGCACGTTTCGGGCCCGGCGCGATTGGCAAAGGACGTGCTTTGCGCCCGGCCAAACCGTCGGCCGTTTAAACCTATGAAGGGGACCAGGAAAATAAGCGTTTAGCCCGGCTTTTTTACGACCGGCTTTTCAGCAAATCGCGGATTTCCTCGAGCAACACTTCCGAGCGTGGCGGTTCGGGTGCTGGTGCGGCGGCGGCGGCGGGCTGCTGATAGAGTTTGGAAATCAAGCGGACGAGCCAGAAAATCGCGAACGCGACGATCAGGAAATTGATCACAGCATTGACGAAATTGCCCCAATTGAGGGTTACCGCACCGGCCTTCTGCGCTGCCGCCAAGGTGGGTTCGACCGGCCCTTTGAGAGTGACGAAATGATTGGTGAAATCAATCCCGCCGGTCAGCAGGCCGATGATCGGATTGATCAAATCCTTGACCAGACTGCCGACAATGCCAGTAAAAGCAACACCGATCACGACGCCGACGGCCAGATCGACAACATTGCCGCGCATGATGAATGCACGGAACTCGTCCATCCAGGCTGGCTTCTTAACCGGGATCATTTGCGGCACCATGTCATCATCTCCAAATATTGCATTCAATCGGAGAATCATGCCGTGTCACGTAAAATAAGACAATAGCCGGAACGAAGAACATTGCCTCGTCCCGGATATTCCCATCGCGCCGGAATAGATCAGGCGTGCGCACCACCTGAGACATAAGCCTTGAGCGAGTCGACTTCATAGGCCTGCTGATCGACTCGCGCCTTAACAACGTCACGGATACTGACCAGACCAAGAATTTTGCCGTCATTGATCACCGGCAGATGGCGGAATTTGCCTTTCGACATGATTTCCATCGCCTCGACCACGCTCGTGCCCGATGTCGCACTGACCGGGTTGGGCGTCATCAGCTGCCCTGCCGTCATCTCCAAGGTCCGTGCGCCATTGGCGGCCAGACTGCGAACCACGTCGCGCTCACTGAGAATGCCCAGGAGCTGGTCGATCGAATCGCGCACCAAAATCGCGCCGATCCGATGTTCGGCGAGCAAGGCCACGACAGCGTCGATGTGCGCGGTCGGCAACATCGAATGAACAAAACTGCCTTTCTGCTTCAATATGTTAGCCAACGTCATATCCGAGTCCTCCATATGGTGTTGTGCCATTTAAAGTCCTGCCAACTACCCAGACATTCATATGGATCACGATCACATATAAATGCAACTGTTTTTCTTTAAGTATTTAACCAGCGCCTGATCAGCGCCAGCCAAATTAAATCATATGCTACACAGTCGACTATCATGCAGCCGATCAATACCGCCTGTCGACAAAAATCAGATGGAGGACCAGGAGCCCGTTTCAATTGCCACGGGTTGAATTGGGCGGAAAATCCCGATCAACCGCCCGAATGCCTAAAAAATCGCGCTGCAGCTCGCCGATTGAACGGAATGACACCGCTTCGTGAGTCGCGATGGCGCTTATTCGGTTGCAGCCCGGCTTGGCGCAGGATAGTTTCATCAAAAAAGGGCTCTGTTTTGATCAACCATGTCAATAATATCAGTGCGTCAGATCGTCTGAGTCGATGTTAGATCGTCCGATCGCTGGCCAAATCACGAAGCCGGACCTTGGTCAGGGCGGTCAACATGCCGCCGCCTCCCCCCGTTCGCCGATTCGGGCCGACATGATTTGGGTTTTGGATGACACCGCGTTCGATGAAGCGACCTATCTCCAGGCCTACCCCGATGTCGCCGAAGCGGTAAAACTCGGCACATTGAACGCGGCCTATGATCATTATCTCGCCCACGGCCAGACCGAAGGCCGGACATTCATGCCCGATTATCGCGAAATCGCCCAACGGCGCTTTTTCGAGCGTCCCACCGCCTTCGATGAAATTCTTGCAGCCTCAGCCCCCGCCCCGTTATGGAATATCGATGCGCTGATGTTCGCCCCTTGCGGCGCGCTCAGCCTCGCCGGATGGGCCAATGACGGTGCGGACCCGATCAAATTCGTCATTCTACAAACCCAGGACCACGCGCTGCGCCTGGATCAATCGGCTTTCGCGCGCTGGCGGCGGCGCGATGTCGAAACGTCGCTCACAACACCCATCGCCGGCCATGTCGGCTGGTGGAGCCTGGCCATGCTGCCCGCCACCCTGCGCCTGCGCGGCCGCTGCAACGTCACCGTTCGCTTTGAGTCCGGCGCCTCCAGCCAACTCGAAATGGAAATGCTGCAAGTCGATCATCAAATCCTGCGCGACATGACAATGGCGCATTTCGCGCCGCTTGATTATCTCGGCGATCAGGTCGCGGAATCATTCACCGCACTTGATCCCTTCATCGGCGATCAGGTGACCGCCCTCAGCCGCATCATCAGCGACAATTTCATCCGCGGCGCGATCAGCGAACGCTTCGGGCCGCAGGCCGCCACCTACAACGCCAGCATCATCGTCTGCCTGTATGAACGCGCCTCGTATTTCTTTCTGCAATCCGCTCTGTTCAGCGAAGCGGCCGATCATGGCTATGAATTCATCTATATCAGCAACAGTCCCGAACTCGCCGACGAATTGCGCGACATGGCACGCATCGGCGCACTCATGCACAGCGCGAGCGTCACCATGGTCACGCTGCCCGGCAATGCCGGCATCGGGGCTGCCAACAATGCCGCCGCCGCTCTTGCACGCAGCGACCGGTTGGTCTTCATCAATCCCGACGTCTTTCCCTACGAACCCGGCTGGGCCGCCCGGCATCTCGCTTTGATCGAGACACTCCCCGCCGATCAAACCCGCCTGTTCGGTGTGCCTCTGGTTTATGGCGACGGCGCGCTGATGCATGGCGGGCTGCATTTTGCCTTCGATGTCGGTACTACCATGGGGGATTCCTATGTCCGCCGGGTTGCCGCCTTGCGCATCGAACATACCGGCAAAGGCGCGCCACTTTGGGCCGCCCGCTACACCACAGCCCGGCCCGTGCCTGCGATCAGCGGCGCGTTCATGTCGATCGACCGTGCTTGGTTCGAACAAATCGGCGGCTTCTCTCAGGATTATTTGTTCGGTCATTTCGCGGACGCAGATCTTTGCCTCAAAAGCGGCGCCGCCGGACAGGCCGTCTGGCTGCATGATTTGAAATTCTGGCATCTGGAAGGCGAGCCGCCGCCGGCCAAACTGCATCATCAAGGCGGCGCCTTGATCAATCGCTGGCTGTTCACCCGCCGCTGGGGCGCCCTGGTCGAGAGCCATCTGCACACCCCTCCCGCCGCCGAAGCGCCAGCAATATCCAAGCGCCCTCGCCGGGCATCACCCAGCCAGGACCAAAGCAACCCATGAACACCACCCGCACCGAACGGCCGCGCGTGCTGCTGGTCAGTATGTTCCACCCGGAATTACAGCGCGGCGGCACACAGCAAATGTGCTACGAATTATTCAGCGGCCTGAAGCAGCGCGGCGATGTCGAGCCCTTTCTGCTGGCCGCCATCGATAAAAGCTATCCGGCCTTGTTCAAGCCTGGGGCGCATATCACCGGCTTTGATCAACGTGACGGCGAGTTCCTGCTCCTCACCGACAGTTATGATCCCGAATGGCACCGCCAGACCAATCCCGCCATCGTCCAAGCCTATATCGATTTCCTCCAGACGATCCGCCCCGCCATCGTCCATTTCCACCATTTCCATTTCTTCGGCATCGACCTCGTCTCCCTGACCAGGCGCATTCTGCCCGAAAGCCGAATCGTCTTCACCTTTCACGAATTCATGGCCATCTGCCAGGCCGACGGCACGATGCGCCGCCCCTTCGATGGATCGCTTTGCCGGCAAGCCAGCCAGGTGCGCTGCCACCAATGTTTCCCGGCACAAAAACCCGAACATTTTCTGCTGCGCAAACTCTGGTTCCAGCATCACCTTGCCCATGTCGATCAATTCACCTGTCCCAGCGCCTTCATGATCGAGCATTACGTCGCCTGGGGATTACCCCGCGCGCGGATCACCCATGTCGCCAACGGCCAAGATCATGACGCGGTAAGCGCCACACCCCTGCCGTCACCCGACCGGGCAAAAAACCGCTTCGGCTTCTTCGGCCAGATCACCGATGCCAAAGGGGTCCATATTTTGCTGCGCGCCGTAACCCATTTGCGCGACATGGGCTTCACTGACTTCACCCTCGATATCAATGGCGGCAATATCCAATTCGCCTCGCCCTCGATCCGCGCCGAAATCGAAGATTTTCTCGCCGCCGAACAAGCCCTGCCCTATCGCGAACGGATCGTCACCGCCCATGGCGCCTACCACCCTGACGACCTCGCCGCCCGCATGGACCGTGTTGATTGGTGCATCGTCCCCTCGATCTGGTGGGAAAGCTTCGGACTCGTTATCTCCGAAGCCTGGATGGCCGGCCGACCCGTCATCTGTTCCAACGCCGGCGGCCCCGCAGAGCGGATCAGCCACAACATCAATGGATTGCATTTCCCCCTGGGCGATCACCGCGCCCTGGCCGAAACCATCATCCAATGCTGCACCACCACAGGATTATGGGCCAAACTCGCAGCCCGGCTTCCCAAACCCCCCACCCGTGCCGCCATGACCAGCGAGTTCGCCGCCCTCTACGCATGAGCACCTTGTATCCAAGGTGACGTCAGCAAGGCCAAGACCCCCTGCAGGGGTTTCAGGGGACAGCGTCCCCTGATGTTACTCAATCACCCCGGACATCTCGGTTCAGTCGCGGGGACGAGAGACGCGTTCGCGTAGGGTTTGGAACACGACATAGAGCAGGGGAATGATGAAGATTCCCACGGCGCTGGCGGCAATCATCCCGGCAAACACGGGTGTGCCGAGCGAACGGCGGCTGATTTGGGCGGCCCCCGTTGCGAAGACAAGCGGGATTAATCCGAAGATAAAGGCGACCGATGTCATCATGACGGCGCGGAACCTCATCCGCGCCCCCGTGACGGCGGCTTCGATGATGGGCATGCCCTCTTCTCGTCGTTCTTTGGCGAATTCGACGATGAGGATGCCGTTTTTCGCGGCCAACGCGATGAGCACGACGAGGCCGATCTGAGCGTAGAGATTGAGTGTGAGTCCGCCGATAATGATGCCGAGCATGGCGCCGAACACACCGACTACGACGGAAAGCAGAACCGGCACCGGGATCACCCAACTTTCATAGAGGGCGACGAGGAACAGATAAGCGAACAGGATGGACAAGCCCAAAATGGGTCCGGTTTGGCCAGACGCGCCGACTTCCTGATAGGCTGTCCCCGTCCAGTCAAAGGAGAAGCCGGGCGGCAGCACTTTGTTGGACGCACGCGCCATGGCGGTGAGTGCTGTACCAGACGAGACGCCGGGGGCGGGATTGCCGATGACCGTTATGGCTTCGGTATCATTATAGCGGCTGATGATTTGCGGCCCGACAATAACATGGGCAGTGGCCAAGGCGCGCAGCGGAATCATCGCACCCGAATCGCTGCGCACATAGATTTTCCAAATGGCATTGATCTGGTCGCGGTCATTTTGCTGACCTTGAATATTGACCTGCCAGATCCGCCCGAATAAGTTGAATTGATTGACGAAATAGCCGCCTAACGTGGCCTGCAGCGAGGTAAATATGCTGCTCACCGGCACGCCGAGGGCTTCGGCCTTGGTGCGATCGATATCCAAATACACCGACGGATTATTCGCTGTGTAGGTGGAAAACACATGCGATAATTTGGGATCATCATTGGCCGCGACGATCAGCCCATTGAGCACGCTTTGCATTTGCTGCTGGCTGGCGCCGGCGACGTTCTCCAACTCATATTGAAACCCGCCATTGGTCGACAGTCCGATGATCGGCGGCAGGTTGAAGGCGATGACATTGGCGGTTTGCAAACCGGCTGTATCAGCAAAAACTTTTTTGATGGTCGCTTGCACGGAGTTTTTCACCCCGGGCCGGTCGGCGAAGGGTTTGAGATGCACCACCATGAACACCGAGTTGGGTTCGGTCGCACCATCGAGCAGCGAGAAGCCTATGATTTCCACGGCGTCTTCCACCTGCGGCATTTTATGCAGCATGGTGTTAAGCTTGTCGGCAACCAACTCGGTGCGGTGCACCGAGGCGCCGGGCGGCAACTGGGCCTGCATGAAGAACGCGCCCTGGTCTTCATCGGGCAGGAAGCCGCCGGGCGTAATGCCGGCCATCAAGGCCGCCCCTACAGCGAACACGATCACGACGATAACGCCGATGAACGCCCGGCGCAGCAATCGCGTCACCGTGCGGCTATACCCGTCGCGCGTGCGGTCAATGCCGTTGAGCACGCGCCCCAATATGCCGCGCCTTGCATGGGCGGGGCGCAGCACGATGGCGCACAAGGCTGGCGAGAGGGTCAGCGCGTTGGTCGCCGAGATGAGCATGGCGATGCTGATGGTCACCGCGAACTGGCTGAACAAAAGCCCCGAAAGCCCTGGGATAAAGCCGATCGGCACGAACACCGAGAGCAGCACCAGCGAGATGGCGATGATCGGCGCGGTGATTTGCTGCATGGCCTTCTTGGTAGCCTCGCGCGGCGTCAAATTGGGCTCTTCGGCCATCACGCGCTCGACATTTTCGACCACCACGATCGCGTCATCGACGACGATGCCGGTCGCCACCACAAGGGCCAGCAAAGTGACGGTATTGGCCGATAATCCGAAGGCGAGCAGGAACGCAAACGTGCCGATCAGGGCAATCGGCACGACGACCATGGGAATGATGGTGGCGCGCCATGAGCCCAGAAACAGGAACACCACCAGCACAACGAGAACGAATGCCTCAGCCAGCGTATGTTCCACCTCATGGATGGTTTCCAGCACGAAGCTGCTGGAATCATAAACAACATGGGTTTTCAGGCCGGCGGGAAATGATTTTTCCAATTTGCCGATGGCGGTTTCAAGGGCTGCGGCGGTGGCGACAGCATTGGCCCCGGGGGCGAGATAAATGCCCATCGCCACACCGTTTTTGCCGTTGATCTTGTCGATCGAGTTTTCGCTTTGCGCACCGAGTTTGATCCGCGCGATGTCACCCAGGCGTAGTACCGATCCATCTTTATTGGCGCGGATGACGATATTGGCGAATTCGGCAGGCGTAGAGAGCCGCCCCTTGGTCTGCACCGAAAGCTGGAATTGCTGGCCGTTGCCGATCGGCCGGGCACCGATCGTGCCGACCGGCGCCTGGATATTCTGTTGCTGAATGGCGGTGATGATGTCGCCTGGCGTCAGGCCAAGCTGGGTCAGACGGTTCGTGTCAAAGACAATCCGCATCGCATAATTCTGCTGGCCGAAGATGAAGGCCTGACCGACACCTGGCACGCGCGAGATGGTGTCGAGCAGATTGATCGACACGTAATTGGAGATTTGCAGCGGGCTGAGCGAATTATCCGGACTGTAGAAAAACCGAAACTCCAGCACCGATGAAGAGCGTTTGCGAACCGTCAGGCCTTCCTGCTGCACCTGGGTCGGCAATTGCGACAAAGCCTGTTGCACCGCGTTGGTGACGTTGACGGTATCGATATCGGGATTACTGCCGAGCGCGAAGCTAACGGTGAGATTATAGCTGCCATCATTTGCGCTGGTCGATGACATATAGATTTCTTTATCGAGGCCATTGACCTGCTCCTCGATCGGCTCGGCGATGGTCTGCTCGACGACCTGCGCCGAAGCGCCGGGGTAATTCGCGGTCACCTGGACTTGCGGCGGTACGATATTGGGAAATTGCGCAACCGGAATCCGGGTGATGGCAATGGCGCCGGCAATGGTGATGATCAGCGCAATGACGATCGCAAAGCGAGGCCGGTCGATAAAAATAGCTGAGAACATGATTTAACCCTGGTCGGGTGTGGATGTATCGGCAGGCGACGGATTGACCACGAGGCCCGGATGAACTTTCTGAATGCCATCGACGATGATTTTATCACCAGGGCTAATCCCGCGGGCGATCGTCGCGGTCTCCGGCGTGGTCGCGCCCAGCGTCACCGTCTGGCGGACCACTTTGTTCTGCGCATCGACCGCCAGCACATAATCACCAAATTGATCGGATAATACAGCTTCACGGGGAAGCACGACGCGCCGCTCGGGCGTCTTGCTGCGCAACACCACATTGATGAATTCGCCGTCGGTCAGCGCGCGGTCACCCGCTTTGGGATCGTGCAGCCCGGGGATCACGGGATTGGCGATGCTGCCTTGCACATTGAGCGAGTCGGTCGCCTGGCTGATCTGATTACTGACGAAATCGAGCTTGCCGGTTTGATCATAATTCGTGCCGTCGGGCAGCGTGATATGCAGTTCCACCGCGTCAAGCCCGCCCTTGGCGGCATATTCCTCGCGTAGTTTCAGTGCGTCGCGCACCGGCAGCGAGAACAGCACATTCATCGGGTCCTGGGTAACGATGGTCGCCAATGTGCCCGTGGTCGGGCTGACCACGTTGCCGACATTGATGGCAGTGGCACCGATCCGGCCGTTGATCGGCGCGCGGATTTCCGTGTAGGCAAAATTGATCTGGGCATTGGCGACCTGCGCCTGGGCGGCGGCCACCTGCGCGCTATCGCTGTCATAGGTCGCTTGCGCGTCATCGACGAGCGATTGCTGGCCGGCCGGCGTGTGGAGCAGGCGCTGCGCGCGCGAAAGTGCTACCCGGGCATTGACCATCTGCGCCTTGGCCTGGGCCAGGGCTGCCTGCTGTTGGGCCAAAGCGGCAGCGTAAGGGCCTTGCTCGATGACGTAGAGCAACTCGCCCTTGGTCACGTCATCGCCCTGATGGAACAACCGCTGTTCGAGAAACCCGGTGACGCGCGGGATTAGATTGACCACGCTGGTCGCCTGGATGCGCCCAACATAGCTCTGCTCGCGATAAACCGATTTTTCCGCCGCTACGACCACGCCCACCGAGATGGGCGGTGGCGGCGGAGGGGCCGCGAAGGTTGGAGACGCACCGCAGAGAAGCAAAGCCCAGGTCAATCCAGCCGTCGAAATTTTCACCCTCACCCGCCCCCAAAACCACTCATATATATCGACGTATTTAGGCTGAGTGAAAATTTGGTCAACTCTTCTGCCTGATCGTTACAATCGGGTCATGTCTTAAGGCCAACGCACTTCCGGCGGCAGGCTCATCAAAATGGCTTCCACATTACCGCCGGTTTTCAGCCCGAACGTCGTCCCACGATCATAAAGCAGGTTGAACTCCACATAGCGGCCACGGCGGATCAATTGCGCCTCACGCTCGGCCTCACTCCAGGGCTCGTGCATGCGCCGGCGCACGATGGCGCTGTAGCTTTCCATGAACGCGACCCCCACATCGCGGGTGAAGGCGAAATCGGCGTCGATATCGCCGCTTTCGAGATAATCATAGAAAATCCCGCCCACGCCGCGGGTTTCACCCCGGTGCGGCAGATAGAAATACTCGTCGCACCATTTTTTATATTTCGGGTAATATTCCGGGTCGTGCCGATCGCAGGCGGCTTTGAAACCCGCATGAAAGGCTGCGCCGTCTTCGGCTGATTCGGGGTTGTCGGGCAGCAGGGGCGTCAAATCGCCACCGCCGCCGAACCAGCCTTTGGAGGTCACGATCATACGGGTATTCATGTGCGCGGCCGGCACACGCGGATTTTGCATATGCGCGACCAGACTAATGCCCGCCGCCCAGAAGCGCGGATCATGCTGCGCACCTTGCATCTGCTTGCGGAAATCCTCGGAAAATTCACCCCAGACGGTCGATATATTTACCCCAACCTTCTCGAACACGCGGCCTTTCATCAGGCTGATCGTCCCGCCCCCACCCGACTCGCGGGTCCAGTCCTTGCGAACGAACCGCCCGGCGGGCAGGTGGCTCAGTGCACCTTGATATTCATCCTCGATCGCCTGGAAGCGGGCGCAAATCTGGTCGCGCAACTGGGCAAACCAAGCTTGCGCGTCGGGTTTCAGGGCGTCGTGGGTGGTGATGATTTCGCTCATCACGCAAACATACCAGAGCCACCGGCCACGTAAATCGCACAGGGGATGGCCGGGCCGCCACGCACGCGCAGGATTCAAGCCTTGCCCAGCTTATTTAAGCGTCAGGTCGCCAGAGATTGGGCGTAGAATTTGGGTGACAGCCCGGTGGCGCGTTTGAAACCGGTGCTGAATGCGCTCACCGACTGATAGCCGGCCATTTCGGCAATCTCGACCATTGGCAATGTCGATGATGCCAGTGCTTCCTTGGCGAGCGTCATGCGCCAATTGGCGAGGTAGTCGATCGGCGGCACGCCGATCATGTGGGTGAAGCGGGCGGCGAATGCCGAGCGCGACATGCCGATGGCGCTGGCGAGTGCGGCAACCGTCCAGGGGCGCTGAGCGTCATCGTGCATCAGGCGCAGAGCCTTGCCGATTTTGGCATCGGCAAGCCCCGCCAGCAGGCCCCGATCGGCGCCGCCCGCCGCAGCCGATCGATAACGCAGCGCCTCGATCAGCAATATCTCCAGCAGCCGATCGAGCACGAGTGACCGGCCAGGCCGGTCGCCGACCGCTTCATCGCCTAACGCCGAGAGCAGGGCAGCGAGACGGCTGACCAACACATCGCCGCCGCGCACGTGGACGATGGGCAGCATCAGGCGCTCCACAAGCTCGGCATTGGCCGGCGCGAAGTTGAAATTCCCCGCGATGAAGCGGCTGATTTTCGCATTGGGCCGGTCAGACGAGAGCAAGCCCGGATCGGCGATGGCCGCCTTGAAATCAACAGGCCCGCCACCGGAACCGCCTGTCATCGTCCATGGCGGCGGCGCGGCCATCAATAGAAAATCGCCTTCCATCAAGTCCAGGCCGTCGCCATCGTCTCGTTCGACACGACCCGCCCCCTCGATCATCTGGCCGAACACAACGACGTCGGACGGCATAAACCGGATCGTCCAGTCACCATGCGCTTCGACCATCCGCCAAAATACGGCTTGCGGCTTGAGCAGGGCGATGATCTGGGAGAACGGATCCATTTTGGACTCCTGGTAAATTATTCTGGCGTTCTGATTATATATAATCCTGTTTCATTTCGCTAGACATACCTCACCGGCGAATGGGTCGCCAGGTGAAAATTCCTGGCCCCTCAAGGCCGGAGCACAAGAGCATAGGAGAACACGATGCGTGTATTTGTTACAGGCGCCACCGGCTTTGTCGGTCAAGCTGTTGTCAAGGAACTGATCGGCGCGGGCCATAACGTCACCGCCCTCGCCCGATCCGCGGCAAAGGCAGAAGCGCTGCGGGCCATGGGTATCACGCCGCATATCGGCGGGATCGATGATCTGGAAAGCCTGCGCCGTGCGGCGGCAGCGGCGGATGGGGTGATCCACCTCGCTTTCATGCATGGCCTGTCGCAGATACCGCTGCAGAAGCGGCTGCGTGTTCTGCTCGGCGGTCTGCCCACCGGCATCGTCTCGCGCTTCATGGCGGTGTCGGCTGACGCGGACCGGCAGGCGATCAACACATTGGGCGCTGCCCTCAAAGGATCGGGTCGGCCGTTTGTGACCACCTTCGGCGCCATGGGCCTAGCCGACAGCACAATGCGCGCCGCACGGCCGGCCACCGAGAACGATGCGCCCGCTGCTGGCTCGCCCGGCATTGCCCGCGCGCTCACGGAGGAATTGGTGGAAGGCTGGGCCTCGCTCGGCGTGCGCGCCACGATGATCCGGCTCGCCCCTTCGGTGCATGGCGACGGCGATACCGGCTTCGTGCCGCAACTCATCGCGACCGCTCGCAAAAAAGGCAATTCCGCCTATATCGGTGATGGCAGCAATCGCTGGACGGCAGTGCACCGCACCGATGCCGCGCGGCTGTTCAGATTGGCTCTCGAGAGCGGCATCGCCGGCGCGCGCTATCATGGCGTCGCAGAGGAAAACATTCCGTTCCGCAGCATTGCCGATATGATCGGCCGGAAGCTCGATGTTCCGCTCCTCGGCATTGCGGCCCAAGATTCAGCTAAGCAGTTCGGTTTTCTCGCCCCCTTTATCATGGCCGATAATCCGGCATCGAGTGACCTGACCCGCGCCCAGCTTGGCTGGCAGCCGCGCGAGAGGGGGCTGATGGCCGACCTCGAAGACGGACGTTATTTCGCCACGGTGCCGGCACCGATCTCCTCCAGAGCAGAGCGTCGTTCGCAGGCCGCTTAAATGTTCGTCCTGCCTCACGATCCGGCGGCGCGGCAATCAGCCTGGGAATGTTTTCAGCCTGATTGCCGCACCTCAATCATCCCACACATCACTCAATCAAAGGAGTATTTCTGATGATCAGCACAGACCATCTCGACGCTTACCTGAAAGCCATGGGCGAGCGTGACGTCGCTGCCGCAAAAATTCACATGGCCGACGACGTCATCATCTACAGCCCTCTTGTCCCCGCCCCTTTCAAGGGCAAGGACCAGGTGACTGACGTCTTAGCGGCCCTTCTCGGCACTGTCGACGCGTTCGAGCCAAAGATGCTGTTGCGTGACAACGCGCACTTCGTTGCCGTCTTCACGATCAAGCTCGGAGAGCACCTGATCGACGGCATGGATCACATGCATATCAACGAGGCCGGTCTGGTGGACAGCATGACGGTGGCATGGCGTCCGTTGCCGTCAGTGGTCGCGGTGCAACAGAAACTTGCACCGAAACTCGGCGGCAAAGCCATGAAGCTGGTGGCCGCCAATGAGGGCCCCGTATCGTAACGGCAACCGCCTGCGCCTCCCCGCAGCCGTGTCCGAGGGCGACCTTGCAAGCCAGCATCTGCGCGTCCAAGCTGCACATAATGATATCAAAGTGGCGAGGAGGGTAAGGATGCCGAAGAACCAGATCACGATCCGCTATATGTGCCGCTTTCTCTTCGGCATGGCGATTGCACTTTTCGCTATGTCAAGCGCGAACGCCAAACAAGTCACTATATTCGAGTGCCACCTGCCCGGCGGCAAGCTGGTGACGGTCACGCAGGATGGCGGCACATTCACCTACCGCCACGGAACGGCGCATGGCACTGATATGACCATCACGGGCGACGCCCATTCGGGCAATTTATTCTATTGGTCCGGGCGTTACACCAATCTCGAGCAACAGCTGCGCTTCACCAGCGGCGCCTATAGCTATATCGTCTTCAGCCTTGCGGCTAACGCGAATCTCGGCTCGGGCGCAGATTCCGGCATCGAAGTGCTCAAGAACCAGAAAATCATCAGCGACACGACCGGCGATAAAGACACATGCTCCCCCTGGAGCGATTTGAACATTGTGAACGAGAGTGATTTGCCCGAAGATGATGCGTCATGGTCGGCTATGTGACGCATCGAGTAGCAAAGCGTGCTGCCCATTTTCTTACGTCAAACATCGCATAGAAGCCCGCACAGATCCGCGCTAAATCTAGATTCTGCAACGAAGGATCGTTCATGCTGGCGGGGTTATGAGGCGGATTGATGGGTAAAACAGGGCGCCAGATTATCGCTCTGCTTGGCGTCCTCAGCATCGCCAATATCGGCATATGGGGCGCTGCGTTTTGGGTATTCCACGCCTACCCGCTTCTGCTCGGTACCGCGTTGCTCGCCTATAGTTTCGGCCTGCGCCACGCAGTGGACGCCGACCATATCGCCGCCATCGACAACGTCACCCGCAAATTGATGCAGCAGGGCCAACGGCCGGTCGCCGTTGGGCTGTTTTTCTCACTTGGCCATTCGACGATTGTACTCGCCCTGTCAGCCGCTGTGGTCGGCACGTCCTTCGCGCTGCAAGGTCATTTCGCTTCACTTGCAAACTGGGGTAGCGTCGTCGGTACGCTGATTTCGGCCGGTTTCCTGTTGGCGCTTGCGCTGATGAATCTGCTCATCCTCCTCTCCGTCATCGCGACATTCCGCCACGTCAAGGCAGGCGGCGCCTATTCGGACGAGGATTTGAATGTTCTGCTCGCCAAGCGTGGGTTGTTCGGGCGCATGTTTCGAGGATTATTCAAACTCGTCGATCATAGCTGGCAGATGTATCTTGTGGGCTTCCTGTTTGGCCTGGGATTCGATACCGCGACCGAAGTGGGCCTGCTCGGCATCTCAGCTGCGGCCGCCACCAAGGGCTTGCCCGTCTGGTCGATCATGCTGTTCCCCGCTTTGTTCATGGCCGGTATGGCGCTGATCGATACAACCGACTCCATCCTCATGCTCGGCGCTTATGGCTGGGCCTTCATGAAGCCGATGCGCAAGCTGTTTTACAACATAACCATAACGTCCGTGTCGGTTCTGGTCGCCATGCTCGTCGGCGGCATCGAAACACTCGGGCTGGTCCAGGGCCATTACGACCTTTCCGGCCGGTTCTGGCAGGCTATTGCCGCAATCAACGGCGATGCCATGTTCGGCGCCCTCGGCTATGGCATTATTTTCATCTTCATCGCCGCCTGGATCATCTCGGTCGCGATCTACAAATTGAACCGCTATGACGACATCCCAATAATGCAAGCCGAAAGGCCCATGCCGCGGCAGCGCACCACCCTGCCCCCTTGCGTTTCTGACGCGCCCCGGCCATGTCCCGCCCGAACCCTCAGCGAAAGGCGCTCAGCATGACCCCTATTACCCCCGTCATCGGCATTATCGGCGGCTCCGGTCTTTACGATATCGAGGGGATCGAGGGCAAAGAATGGCGCCGGGTGGCGACCCCCTGGGGCGAAGCTTCGGATGAATTGCTGTTCGGCACCCTGGCCGGCGTGCCCCTGGTGTTTCTGCCGCGCCATGGTCGCGGCCACAAACTCTCGCCGTCGGAGCTGAATTATCGCGCCAATATCGATGCCCTGAAACGATCCGGTGTGACCGATATTCTCTCGCTCTCGGCGGTCGGTAGCTTGAAGGCGGATTATCCGCCCGGCCATTTCGTCATTATCGATCAGTTTATCGATCGCAGCTTCGCCCGCACCAAAAGCTTTTTCGGCAGCGGCTGCGTGGCCCATGTCTCGATGGCCGATCCGGTTTGCCCGCGCCTGGGTGACGCGCTTGAAGCCAACGCCCGCCAGCTAGGTTTGCCGGTCAGCCGGGGCGGCACTTATCTGGTCATGGAAGGCCCGCAATTCTCCACCCGTGCGGAGAGTCATCTTTACCGCTCGTGGAATTGCGACGTGATCGGCATGACCAATATGCCCGAAGCCAAACTCGCCCGCGAGGCGGAAATCTGTTACGCAACCGTCGCGATGGTGACCGATTATGATTGCTGGCATGATGATCATGATGCCGTCACCGTGGACGCCGTGATCAAGGTATTGCTCGGCAATGCCGACAAAGCCCGCGCGCTGATCAAATCCGTGATCCCCCAAATCGGCACCGCCCGCGGCCTGTGCCCGGCCGGGTGCGACCGCGCGCTCGAATATGCGCTGATCACAGCACCCGAAGCGCGCAGCCCAGCGACCATGGAAAAACTCAGCGCCGTGGCGGGCCGGGTGCTAAGCCGGTAAATATCCCGCCAACATCGCGAGAGTGACCTCGCCGCCTGCAATATCGGGATTGGGCGTCAGCCCATCGCCCAGATGCGCGAAAATCGCCGCCGCGTGTGAGAAATCCTGACCATCCGTGTAGGGGCTGCGGGTGATCACACAGGTGATGCCGGCCGCATGGGCAGACTCCAGCCCGTTGCGTGAATCCTCGATCGCAAGACAATCGCGGGCCGGCAGCCCCAACCTGTCGAGTGCCAATTGATACACATCCGGCGCCGGTTTTTTATGCGCCACCTCATCGCCGGCGGCGATTGCAGCGAACCAGCCCACAGCATCAGGCGCAAAGGAGGAGACCAGCAAGCCATCGATATTCGGCCGGCTCGTGGTGGTGGCAATGGCACAACGCACGCCCGCCGCCCGCGCTTCATGGATCAGACGCAATATACCCGGGCGCGGCGCGAGACCGCCCGCTTTCATGCGCGCCGCATAGATCCCGGTTTTATGCTCGTGCAGCGCCCGAATGGCGGCATCATCCAAATTCGGCAGGCCGCCATAGGCATCAATGAAATGCCGTATCCGCTCTTTGCCGCCTGTGACGTCGAGCAGTCGGCGATAGAGCTTCTGATCCCACTGCCAGGTCAGTCCCGCAGCTTCGAATGCGGCATTGAAACAGACCCGATGCAGTTCCTCGGTTTCAGCGAGCGTGCCGTCGACATCGAAAATCAAAGCTTTCAAGCCCATGATATTATGAGCCACGTAATTCCCGCCTGAGAATTTTACCCGTCACGGTCTTGGGGAGATCATCGATAATCTCCACAATACGCGGATATTTATAAGCTGCCATCTGAGACTTGCAGAAATCGATAATATCCTCGGGCGTTGCGATCTGCCCTGGCTTGAGGCTGATCACCGCCTTCACCGTCTCGCCGCGATAATCATCGGGCACGCCCACCACACCGGCCTCGCGCACGGCGGGGTGGGTGTAGAGCACATCCTCCACCTCGCGCGGCCAGACCTTGTAGCCGGCCGCGTTGATCATGTCCTTTTTGCGATCGACCAGGAAAAACCAGCCCTGTTGATCCATGAACCCGACATCGCCGGTATGAAACCGACCATTGCGGAATGATTCCGCGGTCTTGTCGGGCTTGTTCCAATAGCCCGGCACCACCATCGGGCCCTGGCTGACAATTTCGCCAATTTCCCCGACACCGAGATTGCGCCCCTCATCATCGCAAATCCACGACATGACGTTATAGGCAGGAACACCGATCGATAACGCACCCGATGCCGGATCGACCGGCGCTTCGCGCGAAAGCGGTACCACATGGGTCGGCGAATTGGTCTCGGTGAGGCCGTAGCCGTTATGGATGTAATGACCGAATTTTGCCCGAAACGCCGTGACCACACTGGGCGGAATCGGCGCGCCGCCCGAAAAAATTTTCGTCATCGAGGCGAGTTTCTGGGCCGTTGCGGCCGGATGATTCATCATCGCGATAAACACCGTGATCGAGCCGATGGTGAATTCCACCTGATGCTCTTCGATCGCATCCATCACCACGCCGGTCTCAAAACGATAAGCCAAAACCAGCGGACTTGCGGTTATGAAGGATGCTGCGATATGACCGATCAAGCCGGTGATATGAAATAAAGGCGCCACCCCCAATATGGGTCCGCCATCGCGCAACTCGATCCAGTCGCGGTAGGTTTGCGCGTTGAAGGTGACATTGCCGTGCGTGTTCATCGCCCCTTTTGGGACACCGGTCGTGCCCGACGTATAGACCAGAAAGGCGATGTCGCTCGGTTTGAAGGTCGCATCGATCATGGGCTTGCGGCCGCTATTCTGTGCGACGATCGATGCGAAATCGATGGTCTCGGGAAAGCGCCGGCGTTGGACATTGGCAAATAGCCGCCGATCGTTCCGGGTCTGGAATTCCGCAGCGCTGGTCGTAATGACAATCGACGGGCGATAAATATCAGGCCCCAATTTGCTGACGAAACTCTCATACTGCGAGCCATGGCAAATCAGCGCCTTGGGTTGACAATCATTGAACAGAATACCGATTTCCCGGTCCCTGTTCATCGGATTCACCGCCACCGCAATGCCGCCGGCCTTCCAGGCGGCGACGACACCGATGACAAATTGCGGCACGTTCTGCAAATACACCGCCATCCGATCGCCCGGCGCAAAGCCCCGGTCGGTCAGACAGACGGCGAGCGCATCGCTCAGATGATCCAATTCACGATAGCTGATCACCGCATCAAAATATTTAATCGCCGGCTGGTCTCCCGCACGAGAGACCGCTGCGCGAAACATCGCCAAAGCATCACTATATTGCGGCACGATCTCGGATTTCTGTCCCGCATCATAAAGAGCCAGCCAAGGCTTTTCGATCGTCAGCGGTTTCACTGCAGCGCTCATCGGACGATCTCCTATTTGATCACGACAGGATTAACCGGCGCACCCGTGCCGC
Organism: Rhodospirillales bacterium 20-60-12; assembly: GCA_002255495.1. GTDB lineage: Bacteria > Pseudomonadota > Alphaproteobacteria > Acetobacterales > Acetobacteraceae > 20-60-12. The sequence continues at coordinate 21,206 of NCAP01000018.1, forward strand.
CGGATACTTTCAGCGGTGCGGCCGTGTAGAGGAATGTATATTGCTTGTCCTCGAAGCAATCGGCGGCGAGCTTATCAAGCTCGGCAATTTCCGTGAAGGTTACGCCCAAATTGCGCATCAAGGCATTATGCAAAGGCAGGACCACGCCCGATACCGGGTCGGCAGTCACTTCATTGGCAATCGTGTCGGTCACCAAATTGGGAATTTCCATCTCATGGAACCATTTCACCAATTCCGGGCTGTACGTCAGGCCCGGCTCGATGAAATCCTTGTAGAAGGCCGCTTTATCGCTCGTATAGAATGAACCGATCCAACCGGTGCGGATCACCAGGATATCGTGTTTTTCAATCACGCAGCCTTGCGCTTTCGCCGCCGCCAGCACATCCTCATGAGTGAAAGTCTCGCCGCGTTCCAGCACCGCCTTGCCGCGATGGCGCGCAATATCGATCAATATGCCGCGCCCGGCAATGCCACGCTCGGCAATCGGCAGCACGCTTGCTTTGGTCATCTTGCCGGATGTTGTTCTTGCATCATAACCATTATATAATTGGTCGTCGCACCATACATGACCCAGCGCGTCATATTGCGTCGAACCTTGCAGATACATGATCAGCATATCATCGGCATATTCGGCATGGCCCGGAAAAATCGGCCCTTTGCCACACAAATAATGCCCCTTATCCATCACATTGATGCGCACAGGCTGCGCCCGGCCCGGCCATACCGGATCACCTTCAGGATGCCCCATCATCACCTGCAAAGTGAAGGTTTTGCCCGATTTCACCGCCTGTACGCCGCGCAGCACCTCCGCCGGGGTCAGAAAATTCAGGCTTCCCACCTCGTCATCAGGGCCCCAGCGGCCCCAATTTTTCGGGTCATTCTTCAGCAGCTCAGTGACAGGAATCTCAGCTCGCAAACCGGCATTGGCCATCTTGGGTTTCTCCTGAATTTTTCTGCCGGTCTTATGCCGACAAAAAGATACTGCAACGGCACTGGCCGATCTGCAAGCGGTTTCAGGCTGCCTGCGCGTATGACAATTTCGCCACAAAATGCAGCCTGATCCAGATCGCATCGCCGAGCAATCGCGCGGGTATAATCGCCGCGCCGTCGGTCCAGCGCTGCCCGGCCTCGACCTCATGCCAGCCTGTCACGAGATCCAGGTGATCGAGCCCAATCCGTCTGATCCCCGTGGGTCCGCCGAGCAAAATCTCACCGAGCGCCACACCAAGACGCCGCCGGTCGCGCGGGTCGGGTGAAATCTCGCCGGGGATGGCATTGCGTGACATGACCATCACATCGCCCGAATCGGCCGCCAATCCAGCGTGCAGCATATTCTCACTTGCCCATTGCAGCGCCAGTTTATGACACCCCTGCACCAGCCGGATCGCGGGGTCCGCACTGCGCTTGGTGGTGCAGCGCGCGAGCAGCCGGGCACGTATCGCCTCCACCTTGTCCCCCGCTTCCCAAACCGGCGCGTAACTCGCCTCATGGCGAAACGCCGATGCAAAATCCGCATGCAGATGCATCGCCCCGCGCGCATTCTCGAACGCACCGCGATTACCGCAATCCAGATAGGTTTCAACCGGTGTACCGTCGGCGAATATCACGTCATGAGCGGCGAGTTCGATATGGTAATAAACCACCTGGCTGACGGACAATCGCGCGATCGTCTCGCCATTGAGCAGCGCCTTGGAGGGCACCAAAATACCATCGAGATACAGCGCATGATCGGGCGAGAGATATAAATCCCGCCTTGGCACGCCATCAATGATGGATCCTGCCTGCAACCGCACCGGTTGCACGGAATCGGGCCGCGGATGGCGCGCGAGATCGATATGCCGCCGGCCGATCCACTGCACCGGCGCGAGCCCGCCGCGCCCCAGAACCACCTCGTCACCGACCCGCATTTCTTCGACCGGCACTTCACCCCGTGCGGTCAGGATCAACACACCGGCGGCAAAACAAGGCATGAAGCCGGTGACCGGCAACCCGACATCCTGCAAAATCGCGATATCGACGGCGGAGATATTATGGATCGTGCCGGGATAAAGCCCGATTCCGTTCATCAGATCCTGCGCCAGCCTGTCGGATGCCTGATTTGCCAAATGGTAATATTGCTCACCGTCTTGCAACGTCGTCAGCGGCACCGGCCCGCCATACAAGGCTTCAGCATGCGGCCCGATGAAGTAATCCGCCTTGGTTGAGGTGATCGTTGAATAATGGTCGAACAAGGTGGCATAGCTCGGAAGCACGCCGGTAGTTGGATTGCGAAAGCCGATGAAGCCGAGGCCATGAGTGAGTTCATGGCGGAAAATCGTCACCGCGTCATATTCATTGGCCGGCACCAATCCGCTGCTCGAGGGCGTGGGGTTGACATAGATCTCGCCCAAAGCGGTCGAGGGAATGTTGATGACAATGTCATTTGTATAACCCGGCGCATGCTTGCCGGTTGTCAGCTCGTAAAGGCTGCTCGGCTGATAAATCGTCTCGCCGTTGAGAATCTCGGAATAGCTGTTGGTCGCCGGCCCGCCGGTCGATAGCGCGTTGGGGTCACCGGCGAAGGAACTGACGATGCTCAACTCCACCGCCAATGTCCCCACGCCATAGGCGTAATGCGCCCAATCATCGATCGCCTGCTGCAAATCCGCGACCAGCCCGGCATCCTTCGCCCCGCCATAATGATTCGGGTCGGACAGGGCGATCGTGGAGTTGAAGAATTCCATCTGCGGGGCAATGCCCGTGAGTGTCTCATTGCCGCCGGCACTGACAATACCGAAGCTCGCGCCGCTCAAATTGCCCGTGATATCGAACGTGCCGACAGCATTTCCAGCATGTTCGATGAATAAATGATTGCCGCTGAGCGACACGCCATCGCCCGATCGTCCATCGAGAATGACCTCGTTCGTCGGCCCGAAATTGCTGATCGTCGCCGAACTTCCCGCGATCGAGCCCAGTTCCAACGCGCCGCTCTCACCATTGAATATCGCACCCAGATTAAGGCCCGAGGCAAAGCTCAAAGTCTGCCCGGCAGCGATGGTGTGAACCACCGCCGCAGCAATGGCCGCCGACTTGATGCCGATCACGGCAGGCGAAGCGGCGCTAACCGGGCTACCCACAGACTGTGAAGCAAGCGCCCCGCCGCCGATGTCAAAGGCAGCTTGCGTTCGGATTGACGGCAGGCTGATCCCGGTCAGGCCGGCAGGCCCGTCGGGCGCCGGCGCCGTTGCCGCCGGGAGTTGGATGGCGGTATTTAATGGGGCACTGAAGCTGCCGTAAATTGGTGTGTTCAGTGTTAGAATCTGGGTCCCGTTGCTGCCGAATTGATCCAACCAGCCGCGACCCGGCCGCCTCGCCCATTCTTGCGAATCCATCGCCATCTCCCTGTTTAATACAGGCTATAAAGCCCCTGGAGAAAGCGCAACCCTGAATTGCAAACAGGACAGAACGCCGGCGCGGCAAAACTTGCCGTCGACACGGTTCCTTGTGCTAAACAGGGCAAACCAAATCCAAAGGAGAAGATCATGACAGGCAATGCCGAACTGCAAGCCCGCCGCGAAGCCGCCGTGCCGCGCGGGGTCGGCAACACCCATCAGATTTTCACCGCCCACGCCGAAAATGCCGAAATGTGGGATGTTGAGGGCAAGCGCTATGTTGATTTCGCAGGCGGTATCGCGGTGCTCAACACGGGCCACCGGCACCCGAAAATCATGGCGGCCGTGGCCGAGCAATTGAGCCATTTCACCCATACCTGCTTTCAGGTGACGCAATATGAGTCTTATATCGCGCTGGCCGAAAAACTGAACAAGCTCGCACCTATCGACGGCCCGGCGAAAACCATATTCTTCACAACCGGCGCTGAAGCTCTGGAGAACGCGGTAAAAATTGCTCGCGCTGCAACCGGCCGTCCTGGTGTCATCACCTTCTCCGGCGGCTATCATGGCCGCACCATGCTGACCATGGCGATGACCGGCAAAGTGCTGCCCTACAAAAAGAAATTCGGCCCAATGCCGGGCGAGGTTTTCCACGCCCCCTTCCCCTTCGAACCGCTGGGCGTGACGGTTGCTGACTCGATCAAACATATCGAAATGCTGTTCCGCGCCGATATCGAACCCGCCCGCGTCGCCGCCATTGCGGTCGAACCCGTTCAGGGTGAAGGCGGCTTCATCCAGGCGCCCACCGAATTGCTTGTCGCTTTGCGCACGCTCTGTGACAAACATGGTATTTTGCTGATTGCGGACGAAGTGCAAACCGGCTTTGCCCGCACCGGCAAATTATTCGCCATGGAACATTCCGGTGTGAAGCCCGACCTGATGACCATCGCAAAGTCACTCGCCGGCGGCTTTCCGCTCTCAGGCGTCATCGGTCGGGCCGAGATTATGGACGCCGCCGAGCCAGGGGGGCTGGGCGGCACCTACGCCGGCAGCCCGATCGCCTGTGCCGCAGCCCTCGCCGTGCTTGAGATCATCGAGGAAGAAAACCTCATCGAGCGCGCCAATGTCATCGGCGCGGCCATGACCGCCAGGCTGCATAAAATCGCCCAGCGGAATGATGTTGTGGCGATCGACGCCATTCGCGGCCCAGGGGCGATGATTGCGTTCGACACCGTGATGTCGCGCGGCAGCCATGAGCCCGACCCCGAGACGACCAAGCGAGTGATTGCCAAAGCCCGCGAGCACGGCCTGATCCTGCTCTCCTGCGGGGTGTTCGCCAATTCCATCCGTCTGCTCGTGCCGCTCACCGTCAGCGACGAAACCCTCAATGAAGGCCTCGATATTCTGGAACTCGCCCTGGCTGCATAAGCCGCGCGGCCAGATAAATATTGGTTTAGATGAAGTCGCCAGGCTCCAGCTAAACCAATGAAATTGATCGGAAAAATATGGCTAGAGCGGGTGCGTGACAACGCAATACGCTCTTGATCAATATTGATTTAGCCAATCATTTTCGTCGGTGCAAAAGCGATAGAGACCGTCGCATCATGCACAGACTGCCGGCCCAATTGCGTCTTGCGGATCGGAAACTCATAAATCTGCGCCGTGCGCTGCGGCTCGATCCGGTGGGCAGGCTTACGGCGCATCACGCTGATACAGATCGATAGGCCGATGCAGATGAGTGCGGTGCCCAGCAGAATGGCCATTGGTAGAAAAGCATAAGGGTTGAACTGTATCACGAAAATTCTCCGCTTATGGTCATCCTCACTGATCCGTCACAGCGCATGACTTGTCCGCCGCAGCCGGACGGCACCGACGAGAAATCCGGCCGTGACGATCAACCCTATCCACAGGCCCGGCGTGCTCAGAAACTTCATCGGCGCCAGTCCGACCCAGGGGATCTGAAAGCTGTCACCGACCGCGTTCGGATCAAACGCAACCGCGAAAGATCCCAGAATGCGGCTGCCTAGAATGTTGCTGAGGGCAGAGCTGTCGAAGGCGATTTTTTCGCCCAGACATAATCCCACAGGCAGCAATATCGCCCATAAAAAGGGCGCACGCCGCGCCCAGGCCGAAACCAGAAGCAGCCAGCCATAAATTGGCGCATGCCATAAAGCCAAGGTGGCAAGCCCATAAAACAGTACGACACTCATCCGAAAAATCGGCCAAGATGCCCAGAATGCCGGCACACTGGTTCCATGCGCAACACTGATGAGGGTGGCAAAAGCCAGCATGGTGAGCTGCACCGCAACGGTCGTGACAAAAATGATAGCTGGGATCACCAAGAGCGGAATACTGGCTTTCGACAACACCGCGATGAGATCTGACACCGGCATCGATTTCCAGAACAGAATACTGCGATCGCGCCGTTCGCCATGGAGCGCACCAAGCGTATAAAAAACGCCGACAACCACACCGGTGAGAACCAATGCAATAGCCGCAATCGAAAATGTAACCCCCTGCGGCTGCGGCATGGATTTGCCCATTTGAATATCCGACGCCATCATGTCCGGCAAATGCAATGTGCCGATGACATAGGCGAACAGCGCCAGGGCAGATACCGCGATAGGTGCTACATAGATAAAGCGGTTTTCCCAAATCTCGCGCCGCACAGACCAACAAAACGGTCGCGGCCGGCTTGCTGTGATCGGCTTTTCGACATTCTCAATATATGTGCTCATGCCGCCTCTCCCGCTTTTATGGTCGGCGCGGGGGACATCAATGCGACGAACAAATCGGCAAGGCTCGGCGTGCGGACCTCACCGAAACCGGTCAGGCGCGCGCGGTCCACATCCTCGAACAGCATCAGGCTTCGACCGAAAACCTGATGCTCATGCAGCGGCTTGCACGCGCGAGCGGCTATGAGATGGGCGGGATGAACCATCACCTCCGCATAGCGCGCCTCGAATGCGTCCATGCTGGTGTCAAGAACGATACGGCCGCGATTGATAAATACGATATCGGTCAGAATATGCTGGATCTCTTCCACCTGATGGGTGGTGATGATGATCGTCCGGCTATGATCGAAATAATCATTGAGCAAAGTGTCATAAAATTGCTTGCGATAGAGGATATCGAGCCCCAATGTCGGCTCATCAAGCACCAGCAATTTTGCGTCGATGGCCATAACCAAAGCCAGATGAAGCTGAGCGATCATCCCCTTTGATAATTCCCCAACCCGGCTGCCTGGCTTGATCGTCGTACGGTCGAGAAAATTTTGGGCTTTCGCACGATTGAAATGCGGGTGTACTCCGCCGATAAAATCGAGCGCCTGGCTCACCCGCAACCAACGCGGCAGCACCGCGATGTCGGCAATGAAGCAGACATCGCGCATAATCCGATCCCGCTGCGTCCAAGGATTTTGCCCAAGCACCATCAATTCGCCCTGAAACGATATGAGACCCAGAATGGCTTGCAGCGCCGTGCTCTTGCCCGCGCCGTTGGGGCCGATCAATCCCAAAATACGCCCCTCACCGACGCTCAGATCGATCCCATCCAGAGCGATGGTCGTGCCATATATTTTTCGCAGGCCGCGCGCCTCTATACAGGCCATGTCACTGCTCCTCGGTTGCGGGTTTTATGGCCGCCTTCAAATCATCAAGGCTCAGCCCCAAACGCTGAATGGTCGCGTGGATCACAGGCCACTGCTCGGTTAGGAATTTCTCCCGCTCACCCTGCATCAGCAGATGCCGCGCCCCCTGATTGATGAACATGCCCAGGCCACGGCGCTTTTCGACCAAATGTTCATCCACCAGATTTTGATAACTTTTCAGCACGGTGATCGGGTTGACCCGATATTCCGCTGCCACTGTACGGACGGAGGGCAACGGATCGCCCTCTTTCAGAACGCCATCGAGGATCATGGCGACCACGAGATCGCGAAGCTGGCGGTAGATCGGCTGATTGTCATTCCATTCATGGTCCATATGCCCTGATAGTCCCTGCGCGACTGCGCTTCTGATTAATGTGTTGTAGTTAACCATAACACCAGAACATTAGCAAGTGATCTTGTCCCGGCTCAAAGCGCGCCAGGTTCATGTGCGCGCGGGCGTCTGCGGGATGGGCTGAATCGATGGATTGTCAGGATGGGCAGCTTGATATGAGAGCAGGATCATTTGAGGCGGGGTCACTCGACCTCACCTCAAGCTATGAAACTGATCGATAAAATGAATTTAGATCAATAGTGGCTTAGCTGGAGTCGTTTGACTCAAGCTAAGCCACTGAAATTGATCGGAAAAATATGGCTAGAGCGTGCCGCTCTAAACCCGCCGGAACCCTGTCGCGACCACGTAAAGCTCGCGCGATTCCTTGCGGCTCGCCGGCGGCTTGGCGTGCTTGACCGACGCAAAATGCCGCTTCATCAAAGTCAGCATCCCCGCTTCCGCGCCGCCTTGGAACAATTTGGCCACGAACGCGCCGCCGGGGCTCAGCACGTCAATCGCGCAATGCAAAGCCGCTTCGGCCAGATTCATGATGCGGATATGGTCGGTTGCCACATGCCCGGTGGTGTTGGGCGCCATGTCCGACAGCACCAGATCCGCCCCGCCGCCGAGCATCTCGCGCAGGCGCACATCCATGCCCTCGTCCATGAAATCAGCCTCGATCAGGGTGGCACCCTCCAGCGGGATCATCGGCAGCAGATCAATCCCGACCAGCATGCTCGCCCCGCGCGCCAGCGCCACCTGGCTCCAGCCGCCTGGTGCGGCACCGAGATCGAGCACCCTTGTGCCCCTATGGATCAGCGAGAATTTCTCATCGAGTTCGATCAGCTTGAACGCCGCACGCGAGCGCCAGCCTTGCAATTTCGCCGCCTGGACATAGGGGTCGTTGAGTTGCCGCGACAGCCAGCGTTGCGAGGATGGCGGCCGGCCGCGCGCAGTTTTCAACCGCACGGCCAATTTGCGCGGTGGCGTTTGATCTGTTGCCATAATACCTAACCGTTCAGGGAACGTGCGCGCCAGCCGGTCCGGGCCCGATATTGCCGGATCATCCGCAGCAACATGCCCTCCCGCAACCCGCGGTCGGCGACAGCCAGTTCAGGAGCCGGCCATAATTCGCTGATGGCAGAAAATATCGCGAGGCCCGGCATGACGAAATCCACCCGGTCTCCACCGATACAGGGATGGCTGGCAAGCCCGTTATGGCCCATCGCATGGATCGCTTCCATGCCCGCTTCCACCATTTCCCGGGTCAATATCGCACCATCGACCAGGCCGCGCCGGTAACGTTCGAGCTTCAGAGCCACACCGGCCAAAGTCGTCACGGTGCCGCTTGTGCCCACCAGGCGCACGCCGCCCTGGCGAATTTCCTGGCGAATGCGGTGTATCGCCTCGAAAGGTTGCAGCAGGCTGGTCACTTCGGCCACCACGTCGGCAAAGCCTTCAGTGGTGAAACACCGGCCATTGCAGCGTTCAGTCAGGGTCACGACACCAACAGGGATCGACAAATAGGCCGAAAGGGTTGGCATTCCCCCATCATGGGGAATCCGCACCCAGCCAATTTCGGTTGAGCCGCCGCCGATATCGAACAGCAAAGCCCGCCGGCCCGACAGCCGGATGAGCGAGGCGCAGCTTTCTACCGCCAACTCAGCTTCCTCGCGTGGCAAAATAGTCTCGATCGGCATATCGAGCTCAGAGCGGATGCGGGCGATGAAGGCTTCACCGTTTTCAGCCTGCCGGCAGGCTTCGGTGGCAATCGCGCGCACACCTTCCAAATCCCAGCGTTTCAGCCGGTTTTTGCAGACCGCCAGCGCATTGATCGCCCGGTCCATGGCGGCATCGCTGAGGGTTCCGGTTTGATACAGCCCCTCGCCCAAGCGGACCACACGGCCGAAACTATCCAGCACATTCAGTCCCTCGGCCGCGGGCACACCGACCAGCATCCGGCAATTATTGGTCCCCAGATCGATCGCGGCAAAAGCCGGCGGCCGGCCGCGCTTGCGTCCCTCGTCATGAACGGGGTGCTGCGGCGGAGCCTTAAGGGAAATCGCGCTACTCATAATTGCCCTATATTCGCTCTTAATTAGCCTGCATCGCAAGAGAAGAATTGTCGATACAGGCAAGCAATGCAGCCATAGCCCGCAATTGGCCCCACCCGGTTGCCCTGCCCAACACCCTATGCTAATTCGCCAATTGTTGGTGGGGGATAGTTTAGCGGTAGAACTCCTGGCTCTGACCCGGGCAGCCTTGGTTCGAATCCAGGTCCCCCAGCCAACCTTTCGAGCCGCATGGCGGCCAACCATTACGGCCGAACCATTTGTCAGGATATTCATCTAAATGGATCGGTTTAACCTTTCCAATGTTACCCTCGCACACGTGACAGATGGCCATTTTGGCTTTTTACTCGGCGAGCACGAATGCTCCTCCGGTTTCTCTTTGTCCCCTTCGGGTATCGAAAGCCCTGGGATGCTGCGCGTGTTGCGCCGCATGGTTGCCCGATTGCACCAAGCAGGGTGCCATGGGCATTGGCTGATTTTGGACGGCAGCGAGGTGGTTGGGTTATGCGGCTACAAGCACCCTCCCGATGCGTCACGACATGTCGAAATCGGCTATGGTGTTGCACCGGACCGGCGGATAAAGGGCTATGCCACCAAGGCCATCAGCCTTGTGCTGCACGAGGCACGTTCCGATCAGGCCGTTGACGCAGTTCTCGCCGAGACCTCCATCGATAATCTTGCCTCCAAGCTCGTCCTGCTGCGGAACGGCTTCATCCATGCCGGCACACGCGAAGATGCCGAGGACGGGATGCTCGATTTATGGCGGTTTGATCTTTAAAACCGCAACGGCCTTAGAGCGTTTTTCATCTGCTGAAAAACACTCTAACTTCATTTCGGCGAGCAAATTCATTCATCTGAATTGAACATTCCGGGTCAATTCAGATGAATTTTGCTCTAATCGATCAAATGACGCTGGATCGTATCGTCGTAAAACGATCCAACCCCGTGGCCGCACCCCAAATCCATCTTTGACCCGCTCAATACAATCTGCGATGGTAATTATATGCAGATCACTCTCGAAAAGCTTGTATTTTTTGCGACCGCTGAAGACAGCGCCTTATTCGAACACGCGCCGATCGCGCTCTGGGCAGAGGATTTCAGCGCGCTCAAGCCCATATTCGACGATTGGCGGACGCAGGACATATCGGATCTCAGCTTGCATCTGCGCGATAATCCGGCGCTGGTGAAGCGCTGCGCTCAATCTATTAAAGTCTTGCAGGTCAATCGCCGCGGCCTGGACATGCTCGGCGCCGCCGACCTCGATGATTTAATCAGCCATCTCCCCCTCATCCTGCGCGATGAGGTTTTGCCCGCTTACGCGCAGGAATTGCTCCAACTCTGGGCGGGTAAAACCAGCTTTTCCAGCAAATCGCTGAACTACGCGCTCGATGGCAGGCGCATCCATATCCGCATCAACGGCACGATTTTGCCGGGCTACGAGGCTGACTGGTCCCGCGTGATCGTCGCGATCGAGGATATCACGGCCGAGGAGACCGCCAGCCAGCAATTACTGCGCAGCGAAATGCATGCCCGCGCTTTGTTTCACGATTCACCCGTCTCGCTGTGGGTCGAGGATTTCTCCACCATCAAATCCCTGCTCGACGGGCTGAAAGCGCGCGGCATTTCCGATTTCCGCACCTTCACCGATGTCCATCCCGATTTCATCGAACGCTGCATGCGCGAGATCCATGTCATCGATGTCAATCAGCACACGCTCCGCCTGTTCGGCGCGCCCGATAAAGCAACCCTGCTCGCCAGCCTCAGTGATATGTTCCGCGACGAAATGCACAGCCATTTCACCGGCCAGTTGATCGACCTATGGCACGGCAAATTGCGCCATGAGCGTGAAGTGGTAAATTACACGCTGAACGGTGAGAAACTTAATCTCATCCTGCAATTTTCCGTCATGCCCGGCCATGAGCATGATTGGTCGATGGTGCTAATCGCCCTGACCGACATCACGGCACGGAAAAAAGCCGAAGCCTATCTTGAATATCTCGGCAAGCACGATGTCCTGACCGGACTTTGTAACCGGGCCTTCTATGCCGATGAAATCAACCGGCTTGATCGCAAAGGCCCCTTCCCGATCAGCGTCATCATGATCGATCTGAACGGCATGAAATCCATCAATGACGGCGCGGGCCACGCCGCGGGTGATGCCATTTTACGCCGCACCGGTGAAATCCTTGCTCAAACCGTGCAAGAACCTCTTTGTGCCGCGCGCATTGGCGGCGATGAATTCGTCATTCTTCTTCCCGGCGCGGGCGCTGAGCAGACCAAAATCGTCGTCGATAACATGCTCCGCATCACAGCGCTCAACAATCAATATCACTCCACCCTGCCGCCGGTGAGTTTCTCCATCGGATACGCCACCTGCAATGAAGGAGAACGAATGGAAACCGCAGTGCAGCGCGCGGATGCTGCGATGTATCAAAGCAAGCGCGATTTCTACACGACGACACCAGGGATGGACCGCAGGGGCTATCGCGGCTTCCGGTAAAGCGGCAACCAACGCTCTGTGTTCAATCGATCGCCTTCGATCAATATTGGTTTCGATGGAGCCGCTTGAATCCAGTTAAGCCTTTGAAATTGATCGATAAAATGACCACTGGGCTTCTCATTGTAAAACGATCACAATCTATGCGCGTTTCAATTGCGCAGCCTGATATATGGCAAGCTGGCTATTGCAAGCCGCCAGCAACCGACTTTGCAGCCCCAGCGCCTGACCCCGGGCCAATAAATCGCCGACAATCTGCTCCGCCTCGATCGCGCTGCCGGCCAATAAATCCCGATACATCGACGAGGTCATCGGCGAGTTTGGCGCAGTCAGCAGCGCCTCCACATTGGCCATGAACGATGCACGCGGGGCGTGGCCAGCGGCGCTGGCAATGGCCACGCATTCAGCCAGAAACGCACGGGCAAATTCAAGCCCGCCGGCTGCCGCTACAATTTCGCCGATCGACCCGCGCATCAGGCAGTTCACGCCGCCCAGGCTCGCCAGCATCACCCATTTCTCCCACATATCCTGCAGGATCGTGGTTGATAAGGCGGCATCAAAGCCGGCATTCTGCATCTGCGCATCGAGCGCCTCGATCCTGCCCGTCCGCTCACCATTCATTTCGCCATAAGCGAGATCATGCATCTTCGCGAATTGAATAATCCTTCCCTCGGCATCGAGTGTGGAAGCGATTTTACACACTCCACCCACTAGGGATTGGGCGCCAAAGCGCGCTTGAATCGCATCGACATGGCGCATGCCGTTCAGTACCGGCAAAATCATGCTCTGCGCCCCAACGGCCGGCGCAACATCATCAAGTGCGGCCGCCAACGCATAGGCTTTGACAGTCAGCAAAATCACATCAAACGGCGCTTTGATATCACCGGCCAAAACCAATTGCGGTGCCAGCGTAAAATCACCATGCGGGCTGCGCACCACCAACCCGCGCTCAGCCAAGGCG
>NCAP01000149.1 GCA_002255495.1 Rhodospirillales bacterium 20-60-12
GACATGGTCGGCAAATTCGTGATTTTGCCGCTGACCGGCAGGCGGATTCCGATTATTGCAGATGAGTATTCCGACCCGGCAAAAGGCTCCGGCGCGGTTAAAATTACCCCGGCGCATGATTTCAACGATTTCGCGGTCGGCCAGAGGAATCATCTGCCGATGATCTCGGTGCTCGATCGCGCGGCACGTATTTCACTTGCCGAATTGGGCGATGCGCCCAGCGCTTTTGTTCAATCATTGGCGGGGCTTGATCGGTTTGAAGCCCGCGCCTTGATCATTTCTGAACTTGAGCGGCTTGATTTGCTCGAGAAAATCGAACCGCACCGCCATCTCGTGCCGCACGGCGAACGATCCGGCGTGCCGATTGAACCGTTTTTGACGGTCCAATGGTATTGCAATGCTGAAATTCTGGCGGGCCCTGCGGTCGCCGCCGTGGAGTCGGGGCGCGTTGCTTTCGTTCCAAAGCAGTGGGAAAATAATTTCTATGCTTGGATGCGCGATATCCAACCTTGGTGCATATCTCGCCAACTTTGGTGGGGACATCGGATTCCGGCTTGGTATGGGCCTGATGGCGCGGTCTTTGTCGATCATGACGAGGCAGGTGCTGCAGCGCAGGCGCGCGCGCATTACGGGCATGAGGCTGTGCTGACCCAGGATGAGGACGTTCTGGATACATGGTTTAGCTCTGCTTTGTGGCCGTTTTCTACCTTGGGCTGGCCTGACAAGACGGCGGAGTTGGCGCGCTATTATCCGACCGATGTGCTGATCACCGGCTTTGATATCATCTTTTTCTGGGTTGCCCGGATGATGATGATGGGGCTGCATTTCATGGGCGACGTGCCGTTCCGGCAGGTTTATATCAATGGCCTGGTGCGTGATGAACGCAATCAGAAAATGTCGAAATCAAAAGGCAACGTGGTTGATCCGCTCGATCTGATCGAGAAATACGGAACCGATGCGGTGCGCTTCACTGCGGCGATCCAGAGCGGGTCTGGCCGCAGCCCGAAGATGGGCCCGAACCTTGTTGAGAACAGCCGCAGCTTCGTGACCAAATTGTGGAACGCTGCGCGTTTTGCGGAAATGAATAATGCCCTGCCTGTGCCGGGCTTTTTGCCCCAATCGGTGCAATTGTCACTCTCGCGCTGGATTTTGAATACAGCCAATCAAGCAATCCGCGATGCCGGTGCAGCATTGGATGCGCTGCGTTTCAATGATTATGCCGATATTTGCTATCGTTTTGCCTGGGGCGATTTCTGTGATTGGTTTTTGGAATTATCCAAGCCGGGCTTTGCGTCAAATGTCCCCGGCGAGGCTGACGAGTTGCGTGCCGTCACGGCCCATGTGCTCGGCATTTTGCTTCGCCTGATGCATCCCTTGATGCCTTATGTAACGGAAAAATTGTGGGATCATTTCGGTTTTGGTGCACCCTGTTCGCTAATTAAAGCGGCATGGCCGGAACCGGTTATGATTCCCAATGCAGCGCAGGCGGAGGTGGAAATCTCTTGGCTGATCCGCTTGATTTCGGAAATCCGTACAGTGCGTTCGGAGATGAACGTGCCGCCCTCGCAGCGTGCCCCCTTGATGTTGCGCGATGCGTCTAGCCTGACCATTGAGCGGGCGATGCGCTGGAGCGAGGTCATCGGCCGGATGGCGCGGGCCAGCAGCGTGGAGCCGATGCACGGTGATATCCCGCATGGGGCAGCACAGATTATTCTCGATGAAACCACCATCGTTCTGCCTTTGGCGAATTTGATCGATCTGGATGCCGAGCGCAAACGCTTGGCCCGTGAACGTGGCAAGGCGGCGGAGGAAGCTGAAAAACTCACGCGCAAACTTGCCAATGAGGAATTCGTCGCGCGCGCGCCCGAGGACATCATCACAGAAAACCGCGATCGGTTAATTGCAGCCGAGGCCGATATGGCACGATTAGATGCTGCATTACGCCGGATTGCCTGACCAGGGGGCAGGACGCGCCTTATCGTCAAAGTTCAGGACAAGATTGTTTCAGGGGAATGGAAAATGTTGAGAAAACGCTGGGATAAATCCGCCATGCCGTCACGCCATGTCACGGTCGGGCCAGATCGTGCGCCGCATCGGTCATATTATCATGCGATGGGCATGACCGAAGATCAGATTGCGCAGCCTTTGGTCGGTGTCGCAACCTGCTGGAACGAGGCCGCCCCTTGCAATATTGCTTTGTCGCGGCAGGCGCAGTCGGTCAAGCGCGGGGTTGATGAAGCCGGCGGCACGCCGCGCGAGTTCACCACCATCACTGTCACTGACGGGATTGCGATGGGCCATCAGGGTATGAAATCCTCGTTGATTTCCCGCGAAGTGATCGCCGACTCTGTCGAGTTGACCATTCGCGGGCATTCCTATGATGCGCTGGTTGGTGTGGCGGGCTGCGATAAATCATTGCCGGGCATGATGATGGCGATGCTGCGGCTCAACGTGCCCTCTGTGTTCATGTATGGCGGCTCGATTTTGCCAGGCCGATTCAAGGGGCGAGATGTCACTGTGGTCGATGTGTTCGAGGCGGTCGGCCAATATGCGGCGGGCAATATGTCGGCGGAGGATTTGCATGAGCTGGAGACGGTCGCGTGTCCTTCTGCCGGTGCATGCGGTGGTCAGTTCACGGCGAATACGATGGCGACGGTCAGTGAAGCCATCGGGCTTGCTTTGCCGGGATCTGCTGGCTCGCCGGCACCTTACGAGGAGCGTGATCGCTGGGCGGTGGAATCCGGCCGAGCGGTGATGAACCTGATCGAACAGCGGATTCGCCCGCGTGACATCTGCACCTATGAGGCGTTCGTCAATGCGGCGATCGTTGTTGGTGCCACAGGCGGCTCCACCAATGCCGGCTTGCATCTGCCGGCCATGGCGCATGAGGCGGGCATCAAATTCACGCTTGATGATGTCGCTGCCATCATGCGCCGCACACCCTATATCGCTGACCTCAAGCCGGGGGGAAAATATGTCGCACTCGATGTTCATAATATCGGCGGCATTCCCGTCATTCTCAAAGCGCTGCTCGATGCAGGATTGTTGAATGGCAATTGCCTGACCGTGACGGGCAAGACCATGGCAGAAAATTTGCGTGATGTGGTGTTTCCCACAGATCAGGATGTCGTCTATCCGGTGTCCCGGGCCATTACCAAAACCGGCGGCGTGGTCGGGCTAAAAGGCAATCTTGCCCCTGACGGCGCGATCGTAAAGGTCGCAGGCCTGCATGAGCAGCGCTTTGAAGGCACCGCACTCTGCTTTGATTGCGAAGAGGATGCGTTCGCCGCCGTTCAAGCGCGGGCCTACAAAAAAGGTGATGTGATCGTCATTCGCTATGAAGGTCCGCGCGGTGGGCCGGGCATGCGTGAGATGCTTTCCACGACTTCGGCGATCTATGGCCAGGGCATGGGCGAGCATGTGGCATTGATTACCGATGGCCGGTTCTCCGGCGGCACGCGCGGTTTCTGTGTCGGCCATGTAGGGCCGGAAGCTGCTGTCGGCGGGCCGATTGCGCTGCTGAAAAATGGCGATAAAATCATTATCGATGCGAGCAACGGCAGTATTGATGTGGTGTTGTCGGACGCCGAATGGGCAGAGCGCCGTGTCAACTGGACACCCCGCGGCACCGATTATAATTCCGGTGCGCTATGGCGATATGCGCAAAATGTCGGACCCGCTCATCTGGGTGCACTCACCCATCCGGGTGGGGCGGCAGAGACCCATTGCTACGCCGATATTTAGAGCGCGATCGCTTTACAACGTCGCGCTCTATGGTCGTTTTTTTAATTAATTTCTTATCTTTAGGTTGGGTTGAGTGACCCAGCCTAAAGCTATATCGATCTAGATTGGGTCGGCAGGGATAAGATTAAATCAGGCAAGTATTTCTTTTTTTGGAAAAAAGAAACAAAAAACTTTTGCCTTTTTGGCCACTGGCGCGTTGCAGATATGGTCTGGTTCGCAAAAGTTTTTTTGTTTCTTTTTGTTCACAAAAAGAAATTCTCAATCGTCTTAATCAGCGCGGATTGCATCTTCAATAATCTGAATTTGCGTGCCGGCGATAAGGATCGCATCGAAACGGGTTTGCGGCCGCAACCAGTCAGGGTTCAGCGCCATGGCGAGAGCGGCGGCGTCCAGCAGGCGCTTGCTCTGGCGGGGCGAGATGGCGAAGGCCGCGTCATACAGGCTGGCGCGCGATTTAACTTCAACGAACAACAGTAAGCGCTTGTTGGCTGCAACCAGATCGATCTCGCCGGCGGCTGTGCGTAATCGTTGAGCCAGGATGGTGAATTTGCGGCCCCTGAGATAATCAGCCGCGATTGTTTCAGCCGACATGCCCTCGGCATAGGCTGCGAGGCCGCGTGCGGCTTTTCGCGCGCGGCCCGTCGTGAAATCAGCCGCCAAAATAATCCGGCAGGATTTTTGTCGCCGATGATTTCGGATTTTCAGCGAGGATATGAGGATCGGTTGTGACAATGATGATGCCGGCCATCGGATCGCCAAATCCATCCACGCCCTTGCGCACTTTCGGCATTGTCATGCCATCGGGCTCTTTCACCAGATCAGCATGAACCGAGCAGTAATAATCAACGATGCCGGTATGCGGGAAACTGATCGTGTAGCTGGCGATTTTGTCATTCGGGCCTTTGGTGCCGGCGACATAGCCATTGAAGGTCTTGCTTGCAGTGCCCGTCGCCGGGTTATAACCGATGATTGTATGCTCGCCGGTATCCTCGTTGATGAATACGACCTTCTGGCCGGGTTTCACAGCGACAACGTTTTCAAGAAACATATTGGCGCCGTTCATATGCACATAAACCGGCGGTGAAGCGGCTAAGGCGGGACTGTTGAGCATCATGAAGGCGCCCAGCATCGAGGCTGTGGCCAGAAGCGTTTTATAAATCATTCTAAGTCCTTTTTGGTTTATTGAGCCGTGATGAGTTGCGATGACGAAACAGATATGTCGCCGAGTTTTTGCCACTGGCCGTTCAGCAGAACCTCGCTGGCACCAAAGCGCGCTTTATAGGCCATTTTCGCGCTGTCGGGGACCCAATAACCGAGATAGACATGGGG
>NCAP01000150.1 GCA_002255495.1 Rhodospirillales bacterium 20-60-12
CGCAGGCGGGCATCGCGCAGCTACATAGGCGGCTCCGCCCTGCGAAGCAATCTCGCCCACCGTTCAGGCCGCCCGCTCCCGGGATCGGAAGGACCTGACTAAAAACATCGTCATGCGTGAAAGGGGTTGTCATCCCAGATCGCAGCAACCGGGTCTGCTTTAGAAATCAGTAATATCGGCACACGACCTTCTAGCGAAGGAGAACCGATGACCTTCCTTTCGCACTTCGCCCGCAGCGTTCATGGCGCAACTGCAATCGAATACGCGCTGATCGCCGCTTTGATCGCGGTTGCCATTATCGCGGCGCTGTCAGCCCTCTCGGGCAACATCTCGAACACCTTTAGCTATGTTGGCAACAAACTCAGCTCTGCCACGTAGTTCTATGTCGTCTATCTGGGTGCCGGTGATCGCAACCGGCACCCAGGCTGACAAAGCTGAATACTCGTTGCGCGATGAAAGCGACAAAAATGTCGAAGATATTGCAATTGGCGATTCGCTGTTTGGCAGTGAAATTTGATCGGCGAGGTGTGACGGCCATCGAATATGCATTGATTGCCGCACTGATCGCTGTTGCAATCATTGGATCACTGAGCCTGATCGGCGGGACGCTGTCCAACGCGTTCAATACGATTGCTTCAGACGTCGGTTCTGCAAACTAACACCGGGTTAACCATTAATTTTGCTTACATCGGTTCATATTGTGTCTGACGGAGTTGAGAGAACGACATTCAATCGAGGGTCACGTGCGGTCACCATGCAGGTATTCACAGCGGAGATTCAGGTCGGGTCAGATCGATGACCGAAGGTTTTTTCATGCTGGCCTCCTGGCTTGCGATTTTACTCCTGCTCTACGGCGCTGTTCACGATTTCGCGGCGCGTACCGTGCCGAATTCCTTGTCGCTCGCCCTGTTGCTCATTGCGTGTGTCATACGCCTGCTCGATGGAAATTTGCGGGCCGGCCTGTTCACCGGCCTGATTGTTTTTCTGGCCCTGCAAATTCTCTGGCTGCTGCGCTTGATGGGGGGCGGCGACGTCAAATTCTGGGCAGCCGCCGCCATCGCCGTCAAGCCACATATCATAACGCAACTGGATTTTCTGTTGCAGGTCGTGTTCGCCGGGGGCATACTCGCAATCGTGTATATCAGTTTGCGCTACGCTTTGCCCAAGATGAAGCCGGGCTATTCTCAAACCGGACGGTCATTCTCTCTGTGGCGCCGCATTCTGCGCGCCGAACATTGGCGCAACAAACGCAACGGACCATTGCCTTATGCGGCGGCCATAGCGGCCGGCGGCGTTTTGTCTTTGCTAACGTCTTTAACGAAGGGTTGAGGTGAGCCATGGCGCTCCGTGTTGCCGTTTTCTTTTTGCTGAGCCTTGTTCTTCTGGGGCTGATCGTGTTCGGCATTTTCATCGCCCGTGATTTCGGCCAGACAAAAACCGCCGCCACAGCGCCGGCGGCATCGCAACAGATACTGGTCGCCGCAGCAGCTTTGCATGCCGGTAGCCTGATGCAGCCCGGCGACATCGCCGCCATGTCAGTGCCGGTGGGCCAGATCCCGGCCGGTGCCTCGCTCGATAGTCCGGCTGACCGCACCGCTCTGATCGGCGCGATGATCCGTCGGCCGCTTGAACAAAATGCGCCTATTTTGGCATCCGAAGTGATCCGGCCTGGCGATCACGGGTTTCTGGCGGCTGTCCTGCAGCCGGGCATGCGCGCCGTGACGGTCGGTGTCGATGCAGTGAGCGGCTCGGCCGGCCTGATCTGGCCGGGCGACCATGTGGACGTATTGCTGACCCAGACCCTGACCGACGATAACGTGCCGCTTGGCCAACGGATCGCCGCCGAATTGGTGCTTGAAGATGTCCGCGTGATCGCCACCGGCCAGCAACTGGTTCAAGGGGCTGTATCGGAAGCCGGCAAACAAGTGGCCGAAGCGCGTACGGTGACCTTGGAAGTAACACCGAATGCCGCCGAGCGCGTGGCCGTGGCGACCCATTTGGGCCCATTATCCTTGGTCGTTCATTCATCAGAACATTTGCCGGATTCGATGCGTGTGACCAAACCGACAGCGCCGGTCTGGGCTGATCAGGTGTCGCCTGCATTATCGAACGTCCAGGCAGGCCCGAGCGTGGTGACAACGGTGCGGGTATTCCAAGGCGCCACAGACGGAACGGATTTCAAATTCTAATGCGCAATATTCTGCCGAAATTTATTCTGGCCTGCGCCCTGCTCACCGGAGGCGTGTCCTTCATCGCGATTGCCCGCGCGCAGACGCCGGTTGTGTCTCACCCCCCGGCGCCGCAATTCCGTTCGATCGGTCTGCAACTTGGCACGGGCCGTTTGATCAAACTCAATCACCCGGTCTCCAGCGTCTTCGCCGCCGACCCGAAAGTGGTCGAAGTGCGTCCCGCCAGCCCAACGACATTGTTTGTGTTCGGCAAAGGCTTGGGCCAGACGACCATCGCCGCGACCGATTCCACGGGCAATCTGATCGCTCAATTTTATGCCTCAGTGAGCCCGTCATCATATGATGCTAACTCGATCCGCCAAAACGCGGAGCGCATTGCCCCAGGATCGGACGTGACATCGACACCGTTGGCAAATGGCGTTGTTGTCCATGGCACGGTGCAAACGCCGTATCAGGATTACGAAATCATGAAGCAGGCGCAGAGTGATGCGACGGCTTCGGGCGGCAAGGATGGCAAAGCCTTCGACGAGCTCCAAGTGCAGGAGCCGCAGCAAGTGATGCTGAAAGT
Source organism: Rhodospirillales bacterium 20-60-12 (assembly GCA_002255495.1). Lineage (GTDB taxonomy): Bacteria > Pseudomonadota > Alphaproteobacteria > Acetobacterales > Acetobacteraceae > 20-60-12. The sequence goes on from NCAP01000150.1 coordinate 2,758, forward strand.
GCGCATTGCCCAAATGCAGCGCACAGTGACCCGTCAGCTCGGCATCAACTGGACGGCGCTCGGCAATATTCCGACAGCGGTCGGCAATATTGCGCTCGCGATTGCAACCGGGACGGCTGCGCCGTCGATCAACGGCACCACGCCGGGCTCCGTCGGGTTCAGCAATATTCCCTATCGCAGCGGCAATTTGAACGGCTCGCTGAATAACGTCATCGACGCCTTGGCAACCGATGGTCTGGCCCATGTATTGGCCGAACCGACCTTGATGGCGTTAAGCGGGCAGAAAGCGAGCTTTCTGGTTGGCGGGCAATTCCCCATCCCGGTCGCGAGCGGCGGCACCAGCAGCGCGGTCACCGTGACCTACCAAAATTATGGCGTGCAATTGAATTTCATGCCGACGGTTCTGAGCGATAACCGGATTGTCTTGCAGGTTGCGCCGCAAGTCAGCTCGATCAGCACGGCCAATTCCGTCACCATCAGCACCGGCACCAACGCCTCCATCGTTGTGCCGTCTCTCAATATTTCCGAGGCGACAACCACGGTCATGCTCGGCAGCGGCCAGTCCCTTGCCATTGCCGGCTTGCTGCAGGACCAGACCAATCAGAACGACAACGCTGTGCCGGGCTTGGGCGAAATCCCGATCCTTGGCGCATTGTTCCGCGGCGATGCGTTTCAGCGCAGCGAAACCGAGTTGGTCATTGTCGTGACGCCCTATATCGTCTCACCTGTCGATGACGGTTCGAAAATCAAATCGCCGGATGACGGTTTTTCACCACCGAATGATTTGCAGCGTATATTATTGCTCCGCCAGAACGGCACCGTGGCACCCACCACGACCATTCCCGGACAGGCAGGATTCATGGTCCAATGACGACATCTTCTCTCATCCGGCGTGGTTTCCTGATCGTCTCGATCGCCGGTTTGCTGGCCGGCTGTGCGGCGATCGATCCGTTCGAGCGTGATGGCGTCTGGAACCCGACCGGCGCCGAGCGCGAAAATATTGCCGTGCAGGCGGCCAACCCGTCCGACCTGCTGGTTGGACATGGTGATGCGACATCGCCCGGGCCTGTCGCATCAGGCGCGATCGGGCGTATTTATAGCACCGATAAGGGCCAAGAGCAGAGCGCATCGAGCGGCGGCTCGAGCAGCGGCGGCGGGGCCAGTGGTGGCGGTGGTGCCGGCGGCGGGGGCGGATCTGGCGGCGGCTCAAGCGGCGGCTCGGGTTACTGAGCAGCCATGGACGAGGCATTTGATCAATGAATCAGGAGACAGGACCACGCACAATCATGTCGGATAATCCTCTCAGCAGGCCGGACCGCAATACGGTAATGGCCTTTATCAGCGACAGCGCAACCGAACAGGTCCTGCGTGACAGCCTGGCGGATATCGTCGCCAACGGCATGGAAGTGCGCCGCGGGAACGTGCGCACCGCCACATTGATGATGGCGAAATTGCAAACACCTGAAGTGCTGATTGTCGATATAAGCGGCGAAGATCAACCATTCCACGCACTCGGTGAATTATCCGATGTGGTCGAACCGGGCGTGCGCGTGCTGGTTGTCGGCGAAACCGATGATGTGGATTTCTACCGCCAGATCACCCGCGGCCTTGGTGTGCTCGAATATATTTTCAAACCCATTACCCGTGAAATGGTCGCGCGGCATTTTGCCCCGTTAATCACACGGCGCTCAGTCACCGGCGATTCCGCCCGCGGTGGGCGCGTCATTGCTCTGGTCGGCGCGCGCGGCGGCGTCGGCGCCACGACCATCGCCGGCAACCTTGCCTGGTATTTCGGCGTCACCGCAAAGCGCCACACCGTGTTTCTTGAAGCCGACATGCATATGGGCTCCGGCGCCTTGCTGCTCGGGGCGAAAACCGGCCCCGGTTTGCGCATGGCCCTGGAAAGCCCCGATCGCATCGACCCGCTATTTATCGAACGCGCGGCTCAACCGGTATCTGAGCGCCTGCATGTTCTGGCGAGCGAAGAAAAACTGAACGAACCGCCCGAATACGCAACCGGTGCTGCCCGCCGGCTGATCGATATCCTGCGTATCCGCTATAATTTTATTGTCACCGACGTGCCGTTTCAGCCGATGCCCTGCAACCGGGAACTCCTGGAACTCGCTCATCAGCGCGTCATCATCATGGATCCCTCGCTTGCCGGCGTGCGGGACACGCTGCGGCTTCTGGCGTTGCCCAATGGTCCATGGCAGCCCCAGCGGCCGACCATCGTGCTCAACCGCCAGGGC
>NCAP01000019.1 GCA_002255495.1 Rhodospirillales bacterium 20-60-12
TCCCGATATGCTTCAGGTTAAGGAGTGGCAGCATGGGCAAAAGCAGGGCCCGCCGTCCGCCAGATCATGTAGGCGGCAACGGTGAAGATGATACCTGCAAAGACACGGTTTAGCGTTGCCCGCTGACCGGCCAAGCCGATCGCGAGTTTCATGCCGAAAAATCCACCTAATACACCGCCAAGGATGAATTCACCGGCGACAATCCAATCAACGAGATGCGACGATGCATAATTGATGCTCGTGGCCAGCCCAAAACTACCGACCGACAATAATGACGATCCGATCGCATTGATCAGCGGCATACCGGTTGCGAATATCAGGCCCGGCACGATCAAAAATCCGCCGCCGATACCGAAAAAGCCGGACAGGACACCGACAATCAAACCCGATATCAGCGTGCGGGCCACCCGCTTGGGCGTCAGAGTCAGATCCGTATTATCACCCCCCCGACGCGGCCTGAGCATCAATACGCCCACAACAACCATCAGGACCGCAAACAAAAATAGCAATTTCTGTCCATCGACCGCCTTGCCCAGAGTTGAGCCGACGAAAGCGCCGAGAATCCCAGCAACTGCAAAAATAGCTGCAATCGGCCAGCGCACAGTGCCCGCCCGCGCATGACTGCCAAGATTGATAAAGGCGTTCGCGGCGACCGCGAGCGCGCCAGTGCCGATAACCAAATGCGGGTTGCGCATGCCAACCACATAGAGGAGCAATGGCGTCGCTAAAATCGATCCGCCGCCGCCGATCAAGCCCAATGAAAATCCAACGAATAATCCGCAACCAACAGCCAAAAGATCAGTAAGCATCAAGGTATTTCACGGGTAATAGCAAACACACCGCAAGCGATGTCGCGCGATTGTTTGGCGAGTTTGATGTCAACGGGATTTTGAAGCGCTGCGGCATTGAGGTCGCCCATCATGGCTGCCTGCAGCACGCCCAAAATCGGTGCGATACGCGGGTCGGCCAATTGATATACGATGTTGCGTGACACACGCTCAGTGGTCACCAATCCGGCGGTGCGTAATTGGCCCAAATTCTGTGATAGACTCGGCTGACGCAAGCCAAGCTCTGCTTCAAAAATGGCAACCGCACAAGGCCCTTCGACCAGCCGGCATAATATTAAAAGCCGTTGTGGATTGGCCAATGATTTAAGAAGCTCTGCGGCGTTCTCAGCACAACTCACAAGTTCAGCGAAATTACTCACCATGATCAAGACTCGACTTTCACGCGGCCTGGCTCACGTTGAAAATACCAGGCATCGGGGCTTTTAGACTCTCGTGAAGTCGCCGCTTCCATCGTCATCGGCGGCGCTAATATTGTGGGCTCACCCGGGCGCCAATTGGCCGGGGTAGAGTGGCCGGTCGCGTCATTTTCCTGCAAGGCCGCCAGGAGCCGCAAGGTTTCCGCCACATTGCGTCCCGTGCTCATTGGATAAAAGAAAGTCGCCCGTATCGTGCCCAAAGGATCGATCAGGAAGCTCGCCCGCACGGTTGCTGTGCTGTCGGAGTCAGGATGGATCATGCCATAGGCTCGCGCCATGGCCATGGAAATATCTTCGACGATCGGGAAGTTGATCGAAACATCGAAGTTTTCCTGAATGCTCCGCATCCAGGCCAGATGTGAGAACAGACTATCGATCGAAAGCCCGAGGAGAGAGCAGTTCATCGCCTTGAATTGCGGTGCGGCTTTGGCAAGCTCAATGAATTCAGACGTGCATACCGGCGTGAAATCCGCGGGATGAGAAAATAAGTGCAACCATTTGCCGCGATAATCAGCAAGGCTGCACTCACCCATTGTTGTGCGGGCGCGGAAATCGGGGGCCGGCTCTCCAATCAACGGAGGCCGGCTGTAACGCACTGTCGTTTCATTCATGATTATAACGTGTCCAATGGAAGTTTCAGATAACGCTTACCATTTCCCGCAGCAGCGGGCAGATCACCAGCGCGGATATTGATTTGAACTGATGGTAAAATCAGGGTCGGTGCCGAGAGTGTTTTATCGCGTGCCTCGCGCATGGCGACGAACTCATCCTCGGTGATACCTGCATGAACGTGAATATTATGCGCCCGCTGATCGGCAACCGTGCTCTCCCACGCGACCGGCCGACCACCAGGCTGATAATCATGCGCTGTGAATACGCGGGTTTCGGGTGGCAAAGCGAGAATTTTCTGGATCGAACGAAATAAAGTATGCGCATCGCCGCCGGGAAAATCGCACCGAGCGGTGCCATAATCAGGCATGAAAAGCGTATCGCCCACGAAAACAGAATCGCCGATCAGATACGCCATACAGGCAGGAGTGTGACCAGGCGTGTGAATTGCGCGCGCTTTGATCGTGCCGACGGCAAATTCCTCATTATCGGCAAAGAGATGATTGAATTGCCTCCCGTCTGTCGGGAAATCCGGCCCGAGATCGAAAATCTCTGAGAAATTCCGCTGCACCTGGTCAATATGGTCGCCAATGGCAATCACACCGCCGACATGGCCTTGAATGTAGCGAGCGGCCGAGAGATGGTCTGCATGGACATGGGTCTCAAGCAGCCATTGCACCTTCAGCCCGCGCTCTTTCACCTGGGCAATCAGGGCATCCGCAGACGCGGTGGAAAGGCGCGCCGCTTTGGGATCGTAATCCATAACCGAATCAACGATCGCGGCTTCCAATGTCTCACTATCGACAAAAATATAACTTAAGCTTGACGTCGCTTTGTCAAAAACCGGTATAATCTCGGATGACATTCAGGGCTCCCGAATAATCTTATAGATTTTCATATATCATTATTATCATATAGTCAACGATAATATTAAGCGTGCCTCAACGGACACTTAACCGGCAATGCGAGGGTAAAATGTCGCTGTTCAGCGCGCCGGCGGCGGCTCATTCATCCCGGATCCGGACGCAAGGGAACTCAGGGCAGTCCCTGAGTCCCTTATATATGGATCATGCGAAAGACGGTGCGTGCATGACTTCGCCAAGGTTCGGCATCGAACGATTAGCATTCAAGCCTGGCCCCACCATAATGGCTGCTTGGTTGGGTGTCTGGTCGAATGTCGGCGCTTTTGGAAAAACGGAGATTAAATCACCGCGATTTAAAGCGGCGTAGGCGTCATCTTCCAGCGAAACTGCGTCCAAAATTGAGACCGATTGCTTAACACCTTCATAATTACGCAGGAAACACGCCATCAAGCCAGTCAGAAAATTCAGCCCCGGGTATTCCCGCGGCTCTTCGATCTTCTGGAATCCCATACGGCGGTAGAATTTCGCGTGATTGGGGCGAACGGCGGACAAGACAGCATCCGCCTGGGCCTCCAAGACAAGATAACCAGCGATCCTAAACAGGGCGGAGACGATCTCATTGTCGGAAGCGAAATCGGGGTGCCGGGTCAATCGAGTGATTTCGACGGCCCTACCCATTTGGCCGCCGGGACGCAAGCCGCGCAGTAATTCGAGTATTTCTTTGCGAAAAATGTCCGCAGCCGGTATCTGATCGGCCCCGTAAGCTTGGCTGGACGGATCGAACACACAAACCCGAACAGAGCCTGCCGGGACGAAATTCTTATAGACAACAATTGTCTTTGAATTTGTATATTCGTCGTATTTGTCTGAGAACAATCCGTCCGGTCTCGCATCAATATAACCGTGAGACAGATATCCATCATGGCGTAACGCATAGGCTTCACGGCGAGTGGTCTCGTTAATAGCCAGACGAGCGTGAATATTCTCGGACTCACCCAACCGTGCCCAGTTGTGGCGCGCCTTGGGCTGAGAGAGAGCAGATTGTGCAGTGACATGATCCATTTTGGATATCCCCTTGTCTGTGATACTTATATATAGCCAATCTCTAGCGTGGGTTGAAAAAAAAAAGCCCATGCACTTAAAGATTTATGGACCAAATGTCTGTTCGGTAGGACCTGATATGATTTTTAGACAAGAGGCATCCTGACGTGCCATGGACCTTCAAATCTTCAAATCTAAGAAAGCTGATCAGTGATACTGATCAGATACCGGAGGACCTCGTCGCTCGGGTTCAGATCGAGCAATTAACTGCGCGGTCTCGCATCACCAAATCCATGATCGTTCTTGGAAGTTTAACAGTCCTGGGGCTTGGCATCGTATTCCGGTGGCAATTCTACAATATCATGGTGTTAGCCAGTCTTGTCGCAGTTCTAATACTTTATTGTATGTTGTTTGCATTGGCGCAGATTTGGCTGGGAACAGCAGACAAAGAAAAAAATATAAAAAGGTTTAAAACTCTACTTATCATACAATTGCTTATTCTCAGTTCTGCCTGGGGATTTGCAATCGTTACTTTAATGTCAACGGCCAATGATCCGGAGCAACTCCTTGTATTCGGCTTATCTATTGGCTTGATATCAACTTCTGTTTTCTCCGGGCCGATCTATTACTCGCTTTCATTCTGGTTCCCCATCACCATCGGCTCATTTCTGGCTCTCTATAGTATTGGCTACAATAGCGAGGATGCACCCGTAATTTGCCTGTTTGGATATTCGATTGTTGCCTTTTACTCGATCGTATATTTCAACCGGCGACTAACCGAGCGCACCGTCAACATCATCCGCATCGAGCAAAACAATGATCTGATCACTATTTTGCTCCGCGATTTTGAGGAAAATGCCAGCGACTGGTTGTGGGAAACCGACGACAATCTGGTCTTGCGGCATATTTCAAGCCGGTTCAGTGAGGTGGCCAACCGGCCTGCCGAGCATCTTGCTATACCCCTGACTGTGCTGTTGCGCGATGCGGCGGCCTCATCGCGTGACCGCCCCGATGAGGAGGGGTTGAACCAGCCCATCAAGAGTCTCATCAACCACCTGGAGAAGCGCGAGGCGTTCCGCGACATGATCATACCCGTGGTGATCAATCAGGAGCGCCGCTGGTGGTCGATGACCGGCAAGCCGACCATCGATGGTCATGGCCGTTTCCTCGGTTATCGCGGCGTCGGCTCAGATGTGACAATTGCGCGACTATCGCAAGAGCGGGTCACATTTCTGGCCGCTCATGACAGCCTGACCAAACTTTCCAACCGTGATAGTTTCGGCGATGCGCTGCTGCAGGCCTGCCAGAACCAGTCCGGCCACGGTGCAGCACTGCTTGCCCTCGATCTTGATGATTTCAAGGTCATCAATGATAGTTTTGGTCATGCGGCGGGCGACTCCATGCTGCAGGTCGTGGCGGAGCGGATTTGCAGCTGCATCCGTGATGGCGACATTGCCGCCCGGCTCGGTGGGGATGAATTCGCTGTCCTTTTGACCTCCGGCAACGCCGCTGAGGCCGTCATCGTCGCCAACCGAATTATCGAAAAAATCAGCATGGTGTCGCAGTGCGACGGTTTGATGATGCAAATCGGCGTGAGCATCGGCATCGCCGTTACCCCGGCTGATGGTCATACGCCCGATATATTGATGAAAAATGCCGATCTTGCGCTATACCGCGCAAAAGCCGATGGACGCGGGACATGCCGGCTGTTCGACCCGGAGATGGACCGCAGGCTGCAGGACGACCGAAGAATTATCGCCGACCTGAAGCTTGCCTTTCAGCGGGACGAATTGGAGCTTTATCTGCAGCCGATCATTGATTTGACCAATTTCAAAGTGGCTGCCGTCGAAGGGCTGATCCGCTGGAACCACCCGCTGCGCGGCCTGATGCAACCCGATGATTTTATCGGGATCGCCGAGCAATCCGGCGTTATTGTCCAGTTGGGTGCCTGGGTCATCCATCAGGCCTGCCTGATCGGCAAATCGCTGCCGCAAGGCATGACAATTGCGGTCAATGTATCGACCATTGAGCTGCGCGACAATGGACTCGTGGATATTGTGCGCGACGCCTTGATGGCAACCGGATTCCCACCACAACAGCTTGAACTGGAAATTACTGAATCGGTAATGCTGGATAATTCAGGCCATAGCATCGAGAATCTGTGGCGACTGCGCGCGCTTGGTGTGCGGATCGCCTTGGATGATTTCGGCACTGGCTATTCATCGCTCAGCACATTGCGGAGCTTTCCGTTCGATAAAATGAAAATCGACCGCTCCTTCATCGGCAATCTGAACGAGAGCAAAAATGACACCGCAATCATTCAGGCCATCATCGGGCTCGGGCAGAATCTGGGCATCCTGATCACGGCCGAAGGTGTTGAGACTGACAGTCAGGCAGCAACCTTACAGCATTATGGCTGCACTCTGGCCCAGGGATTCTTGTTTTCCCAGCCGGTTCCGGCCGGCCAACTGGCCGCCTATATCGATGTCCGAAACAGCCTCGCTGCCGCTCTGTCCGATCATTGATGACGGATCAATATCAGAGCAACTTAAAGCGTGATGTTGTAAAACGATCACGCTCTGTGCCCATTTTGTCGATCAATTTCATTGGTTTAGCTGGAGTCAAGTGCCTCCAGTTAAACCTCTATTGATCTAAAGCCGGCGGCGGCCCATCAATGCATGATACAGCACGAGAACGACAATCGCCCCGATAATGGCAACAAATAGACTATAAAGATTAAAGCCAGTCACCGGCGCTGCACCGAGTGCGGCAAAAATATAGCCACCCACGACAGCGCCGACGATGCCGAGCGCCATGTCGAGCAAGGGACCCTTGCCACCATTATCGACCACGCGGCTGGCTATGTAGCCAGCTATCAGGCCCAGGACGATCCAACCGAGCAGTGACATGAGTGCGCTCTCCGTTCAATGAATTGCCCAGGAATAGCTTGATCAGGACGGCGTCACAACCCGCAAACGACGCGCCTCGATCCCTTGCCAGGCCAGCAGAACAGGCGCCGCGATGATAAAATCCCTCGCTCGGCGCAACAAAGAGAGCGATAACGCCAAATCGGGCGGAACACCGAAAATACTGCCGACAACGGCATAAGCCGCTTCCTGCACGCCGATCCGGCCCGGGACCAGAAAGCCCGCCGATAATATGGCGTGCAACAGGGCCTCGATCCCCAAAGCGGATAAATACGTGATCGGATGGCCCAGCGCCCGCAGCCCGAAATAGGCTGCGGTGCCAGTGCCGAACCAGCTCAGCAAGTGGGTTGTGGCGGCCAGCGCAACTCTTGAAGGGCGCTGATAAATCTCGTCCAATGCCAATTGCAGCCGGTCCATACGCAAAGCCGCACTCTCCCCCCCCTGCCCGGCTATCCGTGTGGCCAGAAGACGAAAAACGCGCCCGCCGCCATGCTGGGCAATAATGAAACCAACCCCGCCGGCAACGGCCACCGCGAGCCCGATCGCGACAGGCATGACCAGGGCGCTATGCGGCGCGCGGCGCGCCAGGATGGCGAGGCCAAGAGCAATGAAGATCAATTCGGCCAGGAATTCGGCGGTAATATCGACAATGGTGGACGCCGCGGCATCGGCAATCGATACACCATATAGCGAGATGGCCCGGGCGCCGACGATGAACCCCCCGAGGTGAGAAAATGGCAGAAATTCACCCGCCGCGTCGCGCAGCAACCGGCCCCAATAGAGCAGGGCAAAGCTACCTTTACGGCGCGAACGCAGAACAAAACGCCATGATAGCGCGAGTCCGGCAACGATGAGGAGTTGCGCCGCCAGATAGACCAGAAAGCCAGTGATACTGACGTTTTGAAGTGTATGGATGGTCCGTCCCGCACCGAGATAGATAATCAACCCGGTGAGCAAGCTGATACCGGCCAGGCCAAACCCGGCCGATATGAGACGCTTATGCGTCATCAGGCAGTGGCGCGTTTCGGCTTGATGAAAATCCGCGCAAAACGGGCAAGTTTGGGCATGGTGGTCGGGCGCAAGAGGCGCTTATCGTAGCCGGCCATCCGCTTGATGTCCTCCTCGATGCAGATATCGATCAGCTTCGCCGGGTCCATCTCGTCGGCCAATGCAGCAGCACCGTTGATCGTAAAATTTGCATCCTGCTTTGGTGCCGGATCGTCCGCGCCGCCCACGGAGCGCGCGATGCCAATCCGTTCCCATATCAAAAATGCCCACACAGCCATTGTTTTTAAACTAAAATACGGCCGCCTCCACCAGGGCATGGTGCGCTTGTGCCACGCAATCCAGTTGGTGAAGAAAAGAATATGCCGACCTTCTTCTTGCACCACGGGCTCGAATGTCTCAACCAGTTCAATCGGAAAAAAGCCCGAGCGTCGGGCCATTTCGAACAGACCATAAGCGAAGAAACTATCGATACATTCGGAGTAGCCGGTCACCATGAAGGCCCATTCAGGGTCACGCGGGACCTTATATTCCGGTTCGGGCTGTAATTTAATGTCATAAGCGGCCACCAGGCGCGACAGCACCTCCTTATGGCGCTTTTCTTCGCCGGCCATATGAAACAGCGCCCGACGCAGGCCCGGATGCTTTACTGTGGCGGCAAATGTATCGATTCGGAGCCCGGCCTTGCCTTCGGTCTGGACCGCAATATCCCAGATCGGCAGCGAAGTGATCCGCGCGAGCGCTTGGGCATCCAGTTCCGGCCAATCCAGAACGGCGGGCTTATAGGGATTATAAGTTTCCAGCAGGAGTTGCGAGAGCATCTCCAAATGTGCGTCATCGCCAGGGCGGATGGGCCCTTTTGTGGCGAAATCCCAATGGCGCGACGCAAAATCCGCCGCCTCAATCGTCGTGCTGCTCATTCCCGATCTCCTGTTTCGCAACACCGGTGGCGATGCACTACACCATCCGGCCTGACCATTCTATATAGGCGCTCTGTTGAAGCTGCCTCGGGTCTGGAGTGAAAATTTGAACGACGAGAATGCCCCCACCCTGGTGACAGGGGCGACCGGTTTTGTCGGCGCCGCTGTGGCGCGAAAACTGGCTGCGCGCGGGTTTAATCTGCGCCTCATGCACCGTGCCGGCAGCGATTTATCCAACCTCGCCGGCGTCCAAGGTGAACGCGTGATCGCTGATCTGACCGACCAGGCATCGCTCGTCCAAGCGGTTGCGGGATGCCGCTATGTGTTTCATGTTGCCGCCGATTATCGGCTGTACGTGCCGGACCCCGAGGCGATGCGCCGGACCAATATCGAAGGCACGATCGCGCTTCTCAATGCCGCCCGACAGGCCGGTGTCACTCGTGTTGTATATACCAGCTCAGTGGCTGCTTTAGGGTTTGCGACCCCAGGCAAGCCGGCTGACGAGACAACGCCGATCAATCCCGCAGAGCATGTGGGTGCTTATAAGCGCTCTAAATATGAAGCCGAACAGGCTGTCCGCGCTTTGGCGGCAGACGGGCTCGATGTCGTGATCGTCAATCCCGCAGCGCCCGTCGGCCCGGGCGACATCAAGCCGACACCGACCGGCAAAATGGTGCTCGACGCCGCGCGCGGCAAAATGTTTGCCTATATCGATACGGGCATGAATATCGTTCATGTGGATGATGTCGCCGAAGGGCATATTCTGGCGCTGGAGCGCGGGCGCTCCGGTGAGAGCTATATTCTGGGCAGCGAGAATTTGAGCTTGCGCGAAATCGCCGCACTGATTGCCAGCCAATCAGGCCATTTGCCGCCGCGGATTAAATTGCCCACGGGGCTGCTGGTGCCGATTGCCGCCATGTTAGAGAAATTGGCCGCCTTGACCGGTCATGAACCGATCATGACCCGTGAGATGCTGAAAATGGCGCGACGGAAAATGTATTACTCATCAAACAAGGCGATTTCCCAATTGGGCTATGCGCCGCGCCCGGCCCGCGAGGCGATTGCCGATGCGCTCGCAGATTTCCGCCGCAGAGGGAAACTCGGATGATCGCCTTTATCGCTTTGCTGATCTGGCTATATCTTTATTTTCTGCACGGGCAATTCTGGCACAGTACGCCCGAACTTGAACTTCGCCGACCCGACGTCGCGCCGGATGTCGATATCATTGTGCCCGCACGCGATGAAGAAGAGACAATCTGCGCCGTTCTGACCTCGCTACTCGCGCAGGATTATCCGGGCGCGTTGCGTATATATCTAGTTGACGATCGCAGCACCGATGACACCGCCGCCATCGCCCGGGGATTCCATGACGAGCGCCTGAGCACCATCACCGGCGCCGAAAAGCCGGCAGGATGGTCGGGTAAAATGTGGGCCGTGGCGCAAGGCGTTGAAGCCAGCAGCGCGCCGGTGCTGCTATTGACCGATGCGGATATCATTCATCAGCCCGGACATGTGGCAAGCCTCGTCGCCCGCCTGCAAGCGCCGCGTGTTGATATGGTATCGGAGATGGTCAGGCTGAATTGCGAAACTCTTGCTGAACGCGTCCTTGTGCCTGCCTTCGTATATTTCTTTCAAATGCTCTACCCTTTCGCATTGGTGAATGATGCGCTGAGCCATGTGGCCGCGGCCGCCGGCGGGACGATCTTGATCCGCCGGACGGCACTCACCCGCATCGGCGGTATCGGCGCGATCCGCGGGGCATTAATCGACGATGTTGCTTTGGCCCGAGCCGTCAAACGCGGCGGCGCGCTCTATCTGGGCCATTCCAGCCTCGCGACATCGATCCGCCGCTATCCAAAATTTGCCGATATCGGGCGGATGATTGCCCGCACCGCGTTCACTCAGTTGAATTATGCAGCAAGCCTGCTGGTCCTGACCATCATTGGCCTCACCCTGATTTGGCTGGTGCCACCATTTGAAATCATCTTCGGCCATGGTTGGCACTGCCTATGCGGCCTTGGTGCTTTTGCCCTCGCCTGCCTGAGTTATATGCCGACCTTGAAGCGCTATGGGCAGGGTCGATATTGGGCGCTCGCTCTACCGTTGATTGCTCTGTTCTATATGGGTGCCACGATATCTTCGGCATTTGATTATTGGCGCGGTCGCGGCGCCCAATGGAAGAAGCGGGCATATACTTCATGAGTGTCTCTGTCGAAAGCTGGTCCGGCAAAACCAAAAGCGATGAGAATTTCCCGGTTGGATCGATCTTGATCCGATCTGATTTGCGGCCGCATATCCACGCATTTTACAATTTCGCCCGGATTGCCGACGACATCGCCGACCACGAGACATTCGAGGCGAATGAGAAAATTTTCCGCCTCAATGTCATGGAGGATGTTCTGATCGGCCGCTCGGATGAAGGCGCACCGAGCGCCTTAGAGCTCCGTCAAAGTCTGGCCCAATCCGGTGTCAGCCCCATTCACGCACAGGAATTGTTGATTGCGTTCCGCCAGGATGCGATCAAGTCGCGCTATGATGATTATGCTGAGCTTGCCGCTTATTGCCGCTATTCGGCGGCACCGGTCGGGCGCTACGTGCTTGATTTGCATGGGGAGGATCAGGCGAGTTGGACGGCATCGGATGCGCTGTGTAAATCCCTGCAAATTCTCAATCACCTCCAGGATTGCCAGAAAGATCTGACATTGCTCGATCGTTGCTATTTGCCGCTCGACCGACTGGCCGCGCACGGCACTTCAATCGAGGCTTTACGGGCGTCGGCTCTGACACCCGGATTGCGCGCCGTACTCGATGAGTTGCTGGCTATTGTCAGGCAGTTGAATCAGAGAGCGGCCATGCTGCCGGGCCATGTCAAGGCCAGGGGGTTACGGGTGGAATGTGGCGTGATCGTCAATTTGGCCGAGCGCCTGACGGAACATTTGCAGGTGCGTGATCCCCTCGCCCAACGTGTCAAACTCAAGACATTCGATGTCGTGGGCTCTATTTTTTCAAGTTTGAGATTTATTCCATGACATTGCAGGGCATTAAGGAACACGATGGCGAAATCGTCACGCAGATTGTGCGTGAGGCCGGAACGTCATTTTATCACGGCATGAAAATCCTTGAGGCCGACCGGCGGATTGCGATGTATGGCATTTATGCATTTTGCCGGATCGTCGATGACATTGCCGATGAAGACATGGCCTTGCCTAAAAAGCGCGCAGCACTCGATGATTGGCGGCGGCGCATTGCCCGACTTTATGCCGGCACCGCCGAGGACTCGGTCACGCGCGTTCTGCGCGGAGCCATTCAGGCCTATAAATTGAAAGAGGCCGATTTTCAGGCAATCATTGACGGTATGGAAATGGATGCAGGTGCCGCAATCATAGCACCGCCGCTGGAGATGCTTGATTTATATTGTGACCGTGTGGCCTCCGCCGTCGGCCGATTATCCATTCTCGTGTTCGGTGAGGCCTCGGCGGCGGGTCAGGATGTTGCTTATGCGTTGGGCCGCGCTTTGCAACTGACGAATATTTTGCGCGATGTGGGTGAAGATGCGCAGCGCGGCCGGCTGTATTTGCCTGCAGAATATCTCGAAGGTGCGGCGGTTCCTGCCGATCCGCAAGCGGCACTGCTCTCACCCCATCTACCGCGTGTCATGGCGCGCATAGCGGATCTGGCCGAGCGCTATTTTGGCCAGGCCGAGGCATCGATGGTGCAATGTGATCCAAAAGCGATGCGACCGGCGCGCTTGATGGCGGCCAGCTACAAGCCGCTCATCGGCATATTGCGGGCCCGCGATTTCGCCAGTCCCTTATCCCGGCCACGCCTGCCGAAATGGCGAAAAGCGTGGCTCGCTCTGCAATTGCTCCGTCCCTGATGGCAACCACCCACATCATCGGCGCCGGGCTCGCGGGATTGGAGGCGGCGTGCGTTTTGGTCGAACATGGGCGCCATGTCATCATCCATGAGGCCGCGCGCGCTGCCGGCGGACGCTGCCGGTCCTATTTTGATCAGGAATTGAATTGTCGGCTCGATAACGGCAATCATTTACTGCTGTCGGGCAATAACGCGGCGATGAGTTTTCTCAAGCGCGTCGGTGCTTATGATACATTGACCGGACCAACTGATCCTATTTTTCCGTTTATCGACCTGGTTAATCTGGAGCGATGGGTATTGCGGATGAACCATGGCCGGCTGCCCTGGTGGATTTTCGTCCCCGCAATGCGCGTGCCGCATACGAGATTGCGCGATTATCTTGCCTTGTTGAAATTACGCAGGGCACAAACAGATGATCTGGTCGAATCATTGGTCGGCGCGATTGGCCCGCTTTATCGCAATTTGCTGGAACCATTGGCAATTGCAGGGCTGAATACGCCGGCGCGGGAGGCATCTGCCGCACCGCTGCGTCAGGTGATTGCCGAGACGATCGAGCGTGGCGGTGCGGCGAGCATTCCATGCTGGCCGCGCGAAGGGCTTTCCGAATCCTTTATCGATCCTGCCTTGCGTTGGCTCACGGCGCGGCCCACGGAATTCCGCAGCAACAGCAGGGTTGCCGCCCTGCCGCGCGACGATCTGCAGATACGCGGTATTGATCTAACCGATAGCCATATCGATCTCGCACCCGAGGATAATATTATTCTCGCAACCCCCGCCCCGGTTGCCGCCAACCTCGTCCCAGGCGTGGAAGTGCCTGATGCGTTTCAGGCGATTTTGAATGTGCATTATAAATATCATCTTGCCAAAGGGGATGCCGGGTTCTGGGGTCTGATCGGTGGCACGGCAGAATGGGTGTTTGCCAAGGGCGATATATTATCGGTGACCATCTCGGCCGCCAATGACCGGATCGATGTGCCGGCCGATCTGCTGGCTGCACAGGTTTGGCAGGATCTGGTGCGCGCTTTTGGCGTGCCCGCTGCGATGCCCGCCTATCGGGTGATCAAGGAAAAGCGCGCGACATTTGCCGCAACGCCCGCCCAATTGGCCCGCCGACCCGGTGCCGTAACGAAATGGCGGAATTTGTTTCTGGCCGGTGATTACACAAATACCGGGCTGCCCGCGACGATTGAAGGGGCAATCCGTTCAGGTAAGGCAGCAGCCCTTGCCAGTTTGCACGCAAATGCAGGATAATCCGATTATGTTGACCATTCCCGAACCCGATTTTCCCGCTCTTGATGCCACCATTTCACGGGCGCAAGCAGCACTCGGCGCCGACCAGAAGCCGGATGGCCATTTTGTCTATGAGCTTGAGGCCGACGCCACGATTCCCGCAGAATATATTCTTTTGGAGCATTATCTGGATCGGATTGACCCCGAGATCGAGCGCAAGATCGGTCATTATCTGCGCGAAATCCAGGGCGAGCATGGCGGGTGGCCGTTATTCCATGGCGGCAAGCTGGATTTGTCAGCCAGCGTAAAAGCCTATTTCGCGCTCAAGGCGATCGGCGATGATCCCACTGCACCGCATATGCAGCGGGCAAAAAACGCAATTTTGGCAGCCGGCGGCGCCGAGCGCGCCAATGTATTTACCCGTATCCAAATGGCTCTGTTCGCCGCTGTGCCCTGGCGCGCTGTGCCGGTGATGCCGGTTGAAATCATGAGCCTGCCTTTGTGGTTTCCCATCAATATCTGGAAAATCTCCTATTGGTCGCGCACGGTCATCACGCCGCTTCTGGTTTTGATCAGCAAGCGGCCGCAGGCTCGCAACCCGCGCGGCATTACGATTGATGAGTTATTCGTCTGCGCACCCACAGCGGTGAATGATTATATCCGCGGACCCTATAAAAGCCCTTGGGGCTATTTTTTCAAAGCGCTCGATGTCGCGCTACGTCCGATTGAAGCCTTTTTTCCGAGGAAATTTCATCAGAAATCGATCGATAAAGCCATCGCCTTTATCACCGAGCGATTAAACGGCGACGATGGGCTGGGCGGCATCTATCCGGCCATTGCGAATACCGTGATGATGTATGATGCAATGGGCTATCCGCCGGATCACCCCGATGCGGCAATCGCCTGGTCAGCGGTGCGCAAATTGCTCGTGATCGACCAAGACCGCGCCTATTGCCAACCATGCTTTTCGCCCGTGTGGGATACAGGACTTGCTGCGCACGCCTTGATCGAGACGAATCCAGATGATAAGCGCATCGCAGCCGCGTGTGACTGGCTGATCCCCCGTCAGATCAATGACGTCATTGGCGATTGGTCGATCCGCAAGCCTCACGCACCGCCTGGTGGCTGGGCATTTCAATATAACAACGCCTATTATCCGGATGTTGACGATACCGCCGTTGTCGGCATGGCGCTGCATCGAACCGGCAAGCCGGATTATCACAACGCGATCGAACGGGCCCGCGGTTGGATCATTGGCATGCAGAGTTCAAATGGCGGCTGGGGTGCTTTTGATTCTGATAATGATTTCCAATATCTCAATCACATCCCCTTCGCCGATCATGGGGCTTTGCTCGATCCACCGACCGCCGATGTCACCGCTCGCTGCATTTCGTTTCTGGCGCAATTGGGGCATCAGCAAGATCGTCCGGCGATTGATCGGGCTGTTGAATATCTCAGGCGCGAGCAGGAGAAAGACGGTAGTTGGTTCGGCCGATGGGGAACCAATTATATCTATGGCACCTGGTCATGCCTGTGCGCACTCAATGCCGCGAGCCTCGCGCATGATGAGCCGATGATCAAGCGCGCAGTGTCATTTCTGGTCGATACACAGCGCGATGATGGCGGCTGGGGCGAGGATGAGGAGAGCTACGCCGGAGCGCCGCCCGGCCGCTACAGCGAAAGCCTGCCAAGCCAAACCGCCTGGGCCCTACTCGGCCTGATGGCCGCGGGCGAGGCGCGCCACCCTGCCGTGGCACGCGGCGTGGCCTATTTGCAGGCTGCCCAGGAGAGCAGCGGCAGTTGGAGCGAGAAGCCTTACAACGCGGTCGGCTTCCCGCGGGTGTTCTATCTGCGCTATCACGGCTACCCGCGTTTCTTCCCGCTGCTGGCACTGAGCCGCTATCGCGGATTAACCCAATCCAACAGCGCGAAAGTCCAATTCGGATTTTAAGCTGCACGGCCCACACACCCTGATCGAAGCGAAGGTTTTACGCACCTTATTAAAGTTGTAAAACGATATTTTGTCACAACCTGAAATAGATTTTCAGTTATTATACCAGTCTTTTACTGAACTATTTTTCTGTCTATCGCCGTATCAATCCGCTAGCGTCGTATCAGAAGAGTTTATTTTGATCGCTGGCGGAGACGTCCATGTCAGGTAGCACAATTGTTGGCTCCATTCACACCGGCGTTACGCTTGGGAGTGGTGGCTACGCAAGCCCGCTGACCATCGCCAGCACAGGCGATGTTGGCCCCACTGCTTTTGGGGCCAATGGCGTTTATGGTTCATCAAGCACGGAAATCGTCATCAATGACGGCGTGGTAGCCGGAGCCCTTGGCGGGAAATACGGCTTCAGCGGCGCAGCGGGCACCGGTATCGATCTGCTCGGCGGCGCGCTGACCAATGATGGGACCATCAAAGGTGGCGCGGGCAGCATCGCAGGTGCCGGTATTTCTCTCGCCGCATCGGCATACGCCAATAATCTCGGAAACATTGTCGGTGGCAACGGCTATAGTAGTAACTACAGCAATGGCGGCAGCGGTGCCGCCCTGAGTACGGGTTCCAGCCTTTCCAATAACAGCATCATTGTCGGCGGTGTCGGCGCGTCTGTTTCTGGCAGCTTTAAGCCCGTGAAAGCGGCAACCGGCGGAAGCGGTGTCACCGCCTTAAATGCCAATATCACCAACAGCGCGACCATTATCGGCGGCGGGGGCGGCAGCGGCTCTCTCGATTATGGCGGCAACGGCGGTGACGGCGTTGATTTGTCCCATGGAAGCCTCACGAATACAGCACTCATCGAGGGCGGCAATGCCGGCGGCGGCGGTATTGCCGCTGGCGGCAATGCGCTGAACCTTGGCAGTGGTGCCATTGCAACCAATGCCGGGACATTGACGGGAGGCAGCGGGAGTCACGGCACCTTCAACCGCTATGGCGGTGGTGGGTTTGCCGGCGGCGGCGGGAACGGGGCTTTGCTGACCGGTGGCACATTGCTCAACACCGGCACGATCACCGGCGGGACGGACGGCATTGGGCATTACCCAGCCAATGGCGGCGCTGGCGTATATATAAATGGTGGAGTTCTGATCAATAAAGGCACGATTTCAGGGGGTGTTGCCAATTCGGGCGGTAATGCGGGGGCCGCGGTCCTATTCGGCGCAACCGCTGGCACCCTCGTCATCTATCAAACCGCATTATTAAACGGGACTGTCATTGCGAACGCCGCCGTCGCCGACGCGCTCGAACTCGGATCCCTCGCCACAGCCGAAACACTTTCCAGTCTCGGCACTGCTTATACGAATTTTTCACTGCTGGATGTTGCGGCCGGTGCGCGATGGACTATCGGCGGTTCGTTTGCCGGTGCGGGCGGCATTTATCTTGGTCAAGCATCGACGGTGACAAGCAATGTCATCACAGAGTCCGGCGTCAGCCTCGCCACGAGTAGTTACTTCATCAATAATGCGCTGATTCAAGGTAGTCACAGTTATGGGGCGAGAGGCCGCCCGCCGGGCAACGGCGGAGATGGAATCGATATCACAACGAATGCGACAATGATCAACGCCGGCACCATCCTCGCGGGTGTCGGGGCCAATTACTATTCGCGCGCATCAGGCAACGGCGCAAATGGTGGAACCGGCGCGGTCATTTCGGATGGGCAGGTTTTCAATAAAGGAACCATCGCCGGCAATCATGGCGGGCTTGGCTATATGGGCGGCAGCCAGGGACTCAGTGGCGCCGGGTTTTCGCTATCGGGCATCGGCACATTGAATAATACCGGCATGATCAATGGCAACTATGGCGCCGCCGGCGGTACAATTTCAGGTGGCGTGCTGATCAATAGTGGCACCATCAATGGCGGCAGGCCAAGCGGGGGCGGCCTTGGCACGGCCGGGGCAGGCTTGATCATGGTCGCAGGTTTGGCAACAAATAGCGGCCTGATTGCAGCCGCCCAAACTGCATACGGCACCGGTGGCAACGGTGTCGATATTCTCGGCGGCAGTTTGTCGAATTTGGCGACGATTATATCAGGCCAACATAACAGCATCGGTGAAGCTGCCTATGTCAGCGCGGGCAGTCTGACCAACGGCGGCTTGATCCAAGGCGGCAAGAGCGCACGCGGGATGGCGCAACTGGGCGGCAATGTCGTCAATACAGGCACCATCGAGGGTGGCACGCTCAGCGGCATAGGGGTTACGCTTTCCGGTGGCAGCCTGAACAATGGCGGCACAATCGGCGGCGGCACGGGCCAATATACGATGGGCGGTGCGGGCATTGTCATCTCAGGCGGGGCAATGACCAATCATGGACTGCTCCTCGGCGGTGCAGGCGGCACAAACATCTATTATAATGCCTCCGGTAAACACCATTCAGGGAATGCGGGTGGTGCGGGGCTGGACCTGATCGGCAATGTCACCATTGCCAATGCCGGGACCATCGTCGGCGGCGTTGGCGGCGGCACTGTGGGCGGCATATCCTATGGCTATTACGGCGGCGCTGGGGTGCTGTTGAATGCCGGCACTTTCATCGATACCGGCACACTCGAAGGCGGCGTCGGTTCGGCCAATCAGCGTGGTCAGGGCGGCAACGGGGCGGCGGCGCAATTCGGCACTGGGAATGCGGCATTGGTCATCGCACCGGGTGCCGCGATCGACGGTGCCGTGGCGGGATTCGCCTATGGCGACGTCATTGATTTTGCTAACGTTACGATCAATCAGGAAACATTGGTCAATAATATTCTGACGCTGGAAAATAACGGCGCGATTGTTGATACATTATCAATCACCGGTGTTCAGACCGCTGATTTTACCATCGCATCTGACGGCAGAAACGGCACCAAATTATCGCTTGGCGCGCAAGAGAGCTTTGCCGGAAGCTCATCAACCGGGATCGTGCTGACCGCGCTTTATACAAGCATTGCGCCCACTGCCATCGTTAATGCGTCCGGCACCGCGCTGTATGGTTCCTCAGCGCGCAATTGGACCGTGGTTAATCATGGGACATTGGAAAATAATTTAAGCGGCCAGAATGCCGGCGCGCAGATCAAAGGCGGCTCCACCTTCACCAATGCGTTCGGCGGCCTGATCGGTGGCGCGTATGCCGGGCTTGTCCTTGGGCAGCCGCCTTTCACGGGCGTCTCGAACCTGACCAATGATGGCACCATCAGATCGACGGGCACTGGCGCATTCTCATCAGGCCTGTTGTTTGAAGGCAGCGGCGTTATAACAAACCAAACCAGCGGCGTCATCGAAGGTAGTACGGCCCTTGCTCTCGTCGGTGCCGTGACCTTGATCAACCAAGGCACTATTGAGAGCACCGGCAGTACCGGTTCTGCTATCGAGTTTAATCAGTTCTCCAACGGACCTGATTTGATTGTCATCGATCCTAACTCGACAATCGCCGGGGCGATCACTAATTTCGGCACAGCCGATACGATCATGCTCGACGGCTTTGCTGTGAACACGGCCTCAGTCAGCTATGTCAGCGGCATCGGGCTGGAATTGACCAGCACCGCCGGCACGTCGATCACCTTGGATATTGCTGGCAGTTTTACCACGGCGAACTTAAACGTCACAGGCGCAACGAGCACCACCACCATCACGCTCGCCACATCCGTGCCTTGCTTTGCCAAAGGCACGCATATTCTCACCGCAGCGGGTGAAATCAGGGTCGAGGATTTACCCGTTGGCGCGGAAATCATCCTGTTTGACGGTCGGCGCGCAGCCATCACATGGATCGGGCGGCGCCATATCGACATCCAGGATCAGCCCGATCCCGTGTCCGTCCTGCCGATATTGATCCAAGAGGGCGCATTGACGGATCAATCACCCGTGCGCGATTTATATGTCTCGCCCGATCATGCATTATTTTTTGAGGGCTGCCTGATTCCGGCGAAGGCGCTGATCAATGGCCATAATATCCGCACTATTGAGTGTCGCACGGTGACTTATTATCATGTCGAATTGGCGCAGCATGATATTCTATTGGCCGAAGGGGTGGCCGCTGAATCCTATCTGGCAACCGGCAATCGCAACCTGTTCGAGAATAGTGGCGATACGGATCAACTACCCGCCGATGCCGCACAGGCCATGCGGCTGCATACAGGTTGCGCGCCTTTCATCGAATCCGGGCCGGCCGTTGAACGCATGCGGCGTCAGGTGCTGGCACGCGCCAGAATCGAAACCAGCGTTGATCCGGCCTTGATGATCGTTGGCCAGCAGAGCGGCGCTGTGCTGATCAGCAGCCGCTATGCTATCCCAGGCCACATCACGCCGGACCCGCGTGACCGCCGGCGGCTGGGTGTTAAAATTTCAGCCCTGCGCATTGGCGGGGTCGCCGTACCACTTGATCATCCAGCCCTCAGCGATGGTTGGCACAATATGGAGGATGATGGCCGCTGGACCGATGGCTGCGCCATCGTACCCGCCGAGTTGGCCGCAGGAGGTGAGGTCTGCGTGCACATCACGGCGACCCTGCCCTATCCGCTCAGAGAGCTTCCTCCCCCGCCAAAATATGCGCCGATGATGCTGTGAGTTCGCTGGCGCCGATCGGTTCGGCGCGGCCACCCAAATACCGCGCGAGGAAGGCCTCGGTGATGGCGTTGAACGCGATATTATTCTCCGGCCGGGCAAACCCATGCCCTTCGTCGGGAAAAAGCACATAAGTGACCGGGATATTTTTCGCCTGCAAAGCCGCGACCATCTGATCAGACTCCGCCTGCTTCACCCGCGGATCATTGGCCCCCTGACCGATCAATAAGGGGCGCGCCAGGCGATCGGCCTGATGCACCGGCGAGCGCTCGCGCAGCAAAGCCAGCCCTTCGGCCGTATCCGGGTCACCCAGCGATTTCACCAGCATGGCGCGGAAGGATTCCCAATAAGGCGGAACAGTCGCGAGCAGCGTTTCGAGATTAGATGGCCCAACAATATCGACGCCGCAAGCGTAAAGCTCTGGGTTGCGCGTCATGCTGGCGAGTGTGGCATAGCCGCCATAAGAGCCGCCCATGATCGCGATCCGTGCGGGGTCGGCAATGCCGTTCTGGGTTGCCCAGGCGATGGCATCCAGCAGATCGTCATCCATTTTCGCACCCCATTCATGGTCCCCGGCGTTCAGAAACGCTTTGCCGAAGCCGGTCGAGGCACGAAAATTAACAGACAGCACCGCATAACCGCGATTGGCCAGCCATTGATGATATGGATTATAGCCGAAATGATCGCGCCCCCAAGGCCCGCCATGGACGAAAAGCACCAACGGCGATGGCGTCTTCGCTGGCCTGGTCAGGTAACTGACCAGCTTAAATCCATCACGCGCATCAATGATCACAGGTTCCATCGGCCGCAACGGCGCGCCGGCCAAAGCCGGCCTGGAATCATAGAGTTTCGAGATCGTCTTGGCCGCGCGGTCGTAAATATAGGCGGCCCCCGGCGCGATATCCGACGCCGCACCAACGACCCAGATTTGATCATCATGGCTGCGCGCATTCAGCGCCCAATCGCCGATATCGGCCGCAGTCAAAAAATCCAGATCGGGCTGGATCGCTTCATCGAGGGCGTAATAGCGACCGCGATCATAATCGAGCTGATAAGCCAGTGGCTGATGGGTTAGCGGGTCGGTGATCAACGCGCCAATATCCGCACGGTCATCGGCGGCGAGCAAGGTTTTTTCGCCGCTTGTCATATCCAGCCGATAGAGGGCCGCCGTGTCACGGCCCTGGCTGCTGATCATCAAAGTGAAACGCCCATCGGGCGAGAAATCCTCCGTGATACCTGAACTCATCGCGTCTTCCGGCGCAAAATACAGCCAATCCTCCCACCCCCCTTTGCCGTCGGGCCGCAAGGTGACGGCACTGCCATCCGGGTCGATGCGGCCGGCCAGGCGCGGCACATAATCATCATCGATACTGAAGCCCGCGAGCCCCGGATTTTCGATCAGCAAGGTTTCAGTGCCGGTCGCGACTTCAACAGAGTAGACATCCGGGAAGCGCGCATCGCGGCGATTATGGCTGATCAGGATTGTAGCGGGATGCGCGCGCGAGCGCTTGACGATGCTGGCCTGCACGCCGTCATAAGGTGTCAGATCACGCATTGTAGTGGTGGAGATATCGATGGCATAGACATGGAAATTCTCATCGCCATCCTGGTCCTTGGAGGCGAGAATATGCACCCCGTCGCGCGCCCACATATATGAGCGGAAGCCGCGGCCGGTATCGCGGGTCAGTGGCGTGGCAGCGGCGAGCGCGCTGCGGCGGGCGACCCAGATATTCAGCACGTCATCGAGCGGGGCGACAAAGGAGACATATTCTCCGTTCGGGCTGATCTGAGCGTTGGTTTTCTCCGGGTTGCCGAATAAATCCGCCCGCTTGATCAATGCATTATCGAGGTAGCCCGCCGGAATATCGTTCATCTGGTGTAATCCTTGCCGCTATACGGGGCGCAGGCTGGCAGAGTTTGTCGCAGGCGCCAACCTCCAGCCGCTTTACAAGCCTGTGCCGGCTTGGCAGATGAGGCGCGTATCCAGAGGATTTCTCGTCATGTTGCGCGCCGGTATCGTCATGTTCCCAGGGATCAACCGCGAACGGGACATCGCCATCGCTCTGACCCGCAGTTTCGGCCAAAAGCCGGTCATGCTTTGGCACAAGGACCCGTCGATCGAAGGGATTGATCTGGTGGTGGTCCCCGGCGGATTTTCGTTTGGCGATTATCTGCGCTGCGGCGCCATGGCCGCGCAATCGCCGATCATGCGCGCGGTTGCCGCCCATGCAGCGCGCGGCGGCTATGTGCTCGGCGTATGCAACGGGTTCCAGATCCTCACCGAAGCGGGCTTGCTGCCCGGGGCGCTGCTGCGCAATGCCGGGCTACGCTTCCTCTCGATGGATTGCCAACTGAAAGTAGCCAGAGCAGATACCGCCTTCACCTCGCATTACCAGCAAAACGAAGTTTTCCGTGCGCCGCTTGCCCATGGCGACGGCAATTACACCGCCTCACCCGATGTTTTGGACCGGCTGGAGGGCGAAAACCTGGTGGCGTTCCGCTATGAGGGCGAAAACCCCAATGGCAGCGCCCGTGCCATTGCCGGTATTTACAGCCCGAATCTGCGAGTCATGGGGCTGATGCCGCACCCGGAGAATCTTGTTGATCCGCTGATGGGTGGCACTGACGGCAAAGCATTATTCGATAGTCTGGCGGCAGCATCAACATGACCCACACCATCATTGATGTCGCACTGGCCCGGCAATTCGGGCTCAGCGAAGCAGAATATGCCAAAGTTCTGGAGATTATGGGCCGCGTGCCGAGCCTCACCGAGCTTGGCATTTTCTCGGTCATGTGGTCCGAGCATTGCTCCTACAAATCCTCCCGCGTCTGGCTGAAAACGCTGCCGACAACAGCCCCTTGGGTCATCCACGGCCCAGGCGAGAATGCCGGAGTGGTGGATATCGGCGAGGGATTGGCGGCCATTTTCAAAATGGAGTCGCACAACCATCCAAGCTTCATCGAACCGTTTCAGGGTGCGGCGACCGGTGTGGGCGGCATTCTGCGTGACGTGTTCACAATGGGCGCGCGGCCGATTGCCAATATGAATGCGCTGCGCTTTGGCGACCCGCGCCTGCCGGTGACCAAGCGGGTGGTGGATGGCGTGGTGCGCGGCATCGGCGGCTACGGCAATTGCGTCGGTGTGCCGACGGTCGGCGGCGAGACCAATTTCCACCCATCCTATAATGGCAATCCGCTGGTCAATGCGATGACGGTGGGGATTGCAGCCCAGGACAGAATTTTTCTCTCCGCCGCGGCGGGCATCGGCAATCCGGTGGTCTATGTTGGCTCGAAAACCGGGCGCGACGGGATCCACGGCGCGACCATGGCATCGGCCGAATTCGGCGCCGATTCCGAGGAAAAACGCCCGACCGTGCAGGTCGGTGATCCGTTCATCGAAAAATTGCTGATCGAAGCCTGCCTGGAATTGATGGCGACCGACGCGATTGTCGCCATCCAGGATATGGGAGCTGCCGGCCTGACATCGTCATCGGTCGAGATGGCGGGCAAAGGCGGTGTTGGCATTGAACTTGACCTGGATGCCGTGCCGCAGCGCGAGACCGGGATGAGCGCCTATGAGATGATGCTCTCCGAGAGCCAGGAGCGCATGCTGATGGTGCTGCGCCCTGACCGGGCAGACATGGCCGCCGCGATATTCGAGAAATGGGACCTGGATTTTGCGGTCATCGGCCATATTACCGATACCGGTCGCATCATCGTCCGCCATCAGGGGCGCGTTGAAGCCGATATCGCGCTTGATCCGCTGGCCGAGGCGGCGCCGCTTTATCACCGCCCTTATGAACTCACACCGCGCCCCGCACCGCTCGGCGCGGTACCCGACCCGGTCGGCCTCGGCCCGGCTTTGCTGACCCTGATTGGCAGCCCCGATTTATGCTCGCGCGCTTGGATTTGGGATCAATATGACGCGACCGTGGGCGGTCAGACCGTCAAGCGGCCAGGGGCGGCTGATGCGGCTATCGTGCGGATCGAAGGCAGCCAGCGCGCTTTGGCCATGACCACCGATTGCACGCCGCGCTATTGCCTGGCCGACCCCGAGGCCGGCGGCGCGCAAGCCGTGGCCGAAGCCTGGCGCAACATCACAGCAACGGGCGCCAAGCCATTGGCAATTACCGATAATATGAATTTCGGTAATCCCGAAAAGCCTGTGGTGATGGGGCAATTTGTCGGCGCCATTAAAGGCATGAGTGCGGCCTGCCGGGCGCTCGATTTTCCGGTCGTCTCGGGCAATGTGTCGCTCTATAATGAAACCGAGGGCCAGAGCATTCTGCCCACCCCGGCCATCGGCGCGATCGGGGTGATCGAAGATGCGGCCCGTGCCGTCGGCCTTGCTTTGCAGCCGGGGCTTGACCTTGTGGTGATCGGCGCGACGACAGGTGAATTGGGGCAAAGCCTATGGCTGCGCGAGGTTTGCGGCCGCCAGGATGGGGCTCCGCCTTTGGTGGATCTGGCCGCCGAACGCCGCCATGGCGATTTCGTCCGCCGGCTGATCGAGCAGGGCAAAATAGCCGCCTGTCACGACGTCGCCGATGGCGGGCTACTCGTCGCGGTGGCGGAAATGGCTCTGGCGGGCATGACCGGCGCTCATTTGTTCCCGAGCGCAGAGGGGGCAAAATTCTGGTTCGGCGAGGATCAATCCCGCTATGTGCTGGCCGTGCCGCATGCAGCCCCCGTGCTGGCGGAGGCCGCTCAAGCCGGCATACCGGCGGCGCATATCGGCAGCGCCGGTTCAAGCCGTTTGACTCTCCCGGATGGTAACTCCATATCGTTAAATGAAATCAAGGCGTCTCATGAGGCATTTTTTGCTGAATGGTTTGCCTGATAAGGAGCATTCAACATGGCCATGGCAGCCAGTGATATTGAAGCCTTGATCAAAGCGGCGCTGCCGGACGCCGCCATCACGGTTGAAGATTTGGCCGGCGACGGCGACCATTATGCGGCAACCGTCGTGAGCGCTGCGTTCCGCGGCCTCTCGCGGGTTCGCCAACACCAGATCGTTTATGCCGCTCTGCAGGGACGCATGGGCGGCGCTCTTCACGCGCTTGCTTTGCAGACGTCAGCCCCAGATTAGGAGATTTTCCATGAGTGCGACCATCACCGACCGGATCAAATCCGAAATTACCGAATCCCCCGTCATGCTGTATATGAAAGGCACAGCGATGTTCCCGCAATGCGGATTTTCCGCCCGCGTGGTGCAGATTCTAAGCCATATGAACGTGCCGTTCAAAACCGCCAACGTGCTGGAAGATGCCGAATTGCGTGACGGTATTAAGCAATTCAGCAATTGGCCGACAATTCCCCAGCTTTACGTCAATGGCGAGTTCGTCGGCGGGTGCGACATCATCACAGAGATGTTTCAGTCCGGCGAATTGCAAACGATGATGGCCGAGAAAGGCATCATTCAGGCGCAGACGGCCTGAGACAGCGCTTCGTTTTTATCACCGATGAGTTGCCCGCGGCAGGTGCTGCCGGGCATCTCTCGGTGAACGAGGCGATTATTTCCTGGCTGCATAGCCTTGGCCATCAAGTCGATATTCTGCTGACCAGACCACGATTAAATTGGCCCTGGCAATCGATCGATCGGCGCTTCACCGTCGCCGGTATCGGTTTGTTTACCCGGACAGGCTGGGCCATTGCCCACCGGCCTCGCGATTTCAGCCGCATCATCGGCCGCCGCATCTTTAAGCAACTTCCCGCCCCACTCAGCAGGTCTCTGCGCCGCACCCAGCGCGAATATGGCGGCGCCGATGCTGTTCTGGGCTCGTTCATCACGCCAACGCAGATCGAATTCTGTGCCGATTGGGTGGCGCGACATAATTACGACGCCGTGCTGATTGATACGATTTTTCGCGCCCCCGTGCTCGATGATGACAGACTGACAGGTGCGAAAACCTTGCTCATCGCCCATGATTTATTTTTCCGGCGGCATCGGGCCCTCGGCATGGCAGGCTATCGGCTTTTTCCAGAAAAACTTAGCCAGGCCGATGAAGCCTGCCTGCTCGGGCGCGCCGGCGCCATTGCTGCCATTCAGCCCGAGGAAGCCGCCATCATCGCCGCCATGTGCCATTCACGTGAAGTAGTCTGCGCACCGATGCCCGCCACCCCCTGCCCGCGCCCGGCCGACCAGCCGCGCGTGGCCGACCGGCTGGTGTTCATCGGCAGCGCCTCGCTGCCCAATCTGGACGGGCTGCGCTGGTTTTTCGAGAGCATCTGGCCCCGATTGCGGGTTTGGCGGCCATCGGTGACCCTGGATGTCATCGGCGATTGCGGGGCCGCCATGTCGCATCGCCCCGACGGCGTGGCGTTTCTCGGCCGGGTTAAAGATCTGGCACCGATCCTGCACCAGGCGCAATTGGCCATCGCCCCCTTGCGGGCAGCCTCGGGGCTGAACATCAAGCTGCTCGATTATGCCCGCCACGGGCTTATGACGGTGGCGACACCACTAAGCCTGACCGGGTTCGCGCGCGACGATCAGGCACCCTTTGTCGCCGCCGGCGACGCCCTTGCCTTTACCACCGCCATCGCCAACGCGCTGGAAGACCGCACCTACCGTGACGAGCGGGCGCTGGATTATATCGCCCGACATTATGACAGCACTACCAGTTTCGCCGGCATTGCACAGATATTAGGTCTCGATTGAACTATTTATTCTTTATCGGCAATAAACGATCCGGCACGACGCATCTGGTCTCGAGCCTGAATGCTCATCCAAATTTATTCATCGCTCCCGAGGCCGACCTGCTTTGGGCCATCTATCGCCGGGCCCAAAACTTGCCTGCCGCGCCCTATCCGGACGACGGTGCCCGTGGCTATGAGCAGACGATGGCGCAGTACGGGCATATTCTGGCTAGGCAGGAGTGGGATACGGTCAGGTGCCTGCACAGTATCCTGAGCATGATGGCCGAGCGGGAAGGTAAAAACATTCCTGATATTCAGATATTTGGCGACAAAAAACCGGTACAGACGGCGGATCCCGCTGTGTTTGAATTTACCCGCGCGACGATCCCGGGTGCAAAATTCATCCATCTGATCCGCCACCCTGTCGCGGTCGTGCAAAGCATGAAGGACGGCTTGGTCAAAATGCCCTGGGCCAAGATGTGGCGGCGCGACGATGCGGCGTTGATGGCGTTCTGGGTCCGCCACGAACTCTGGGCAATCGGCCATGGCGAGGCCCATCCCGACCATGTGTTGCGGATCCGCTATCAGGACCTCGCAACGACTCCCGATCAGGTGGGCGCAGATATTTGCCGCTTCCTCGGCGTGGCCGAAACGCCGGCCTTCATGACGGCAATGCGCGCCACGCGGGACCGGGAGAATCACAAATATCTCAATACCGGCTTGGTTCTTTCACCACAGGCGCAATCCATCGTCAGGCAATTCGACCTGACTTTGTGAAATCGGCGGGCGCGTGCGGTTGAATGCAAGCCGGCCCAGACCACCTAGCGGCCTATGACAGGCAATTTGATGGATGCCAGGCTCGCCACTTCGCCGACGATCTCGGCTGGACTGGTCTTTTTATTAGCGGCATCCGCCGGAATCGTGGTCGCGAATATCTATTACGCCCAGCCGTTGATCGGGTTGATTGGACCGGCGATCCATCTCGAGCCATGGGCTGCCAGCCTGATCGTCACTCTGACCCAGCTTGGTTATGCGCTCGGATTGGTGTTTCTCGTCCCGCTGGGCGATCTGTTCGAAAACCGGAGCCTGATCGTCACGACCATTGCCGGCTCGGTGCTGGCTTTGGCATTGGCCGCCATGGCGCCGAACGGAACGATATTTCTGATCGCCGCCGGGCTGATCGGGCTCAGTTCGGTGTCCGTGCAAATGCTGGTGCCGATGGCCGCCCAATTGGCCCCCGACGCATCCCGCGGCCAAGTGGTCGGCAATGTCATGGCTGGCTTGCTGCTCGGGATATTATTGGCAAGGCCGGTCGCGAGCATGATCGCGGCGAGCTTTGGCTGGCGCGCGGTGTTTGCTGCCTCGGCTATGCTGGTGGCAATTCAGGCGGCCATATTAAGGTTTGCCTTGCCTGAACGCTCTCCGAAAAACCGGGAAACCTATGGCGGCTTGCTGCGCTCATTGGGGACCTTGCTGATCCAGACCCCGGTTCTGCAACGCAGATCAGCCTATCAGGCGGCGGCCTTTGCGGCCTTCAGCCTGTTCTGGACCGCATCACCGCTGTTGCTGGCACAGCAATTCGGCTATTCTCAGCGCGGCATTGCGCTGTTTGCACTGGTCGGTGCGGCCGGCGCTTTGGCGGCACCGATCGCCGGACGGCTGGCTGACGCAGGATGTGGCGGACGCGGCACCATCCTGTCGCTCTTGGCCGTCGCTTCGTCCTTTGTCGTTGCCGCGGGGGGCGCTGCCCTGCATTCAGTGCCGCTGCTGGCCGCGGCCGGCGTGCTGCTTGATGCCGGCGTGCAGAGTAACCTCGTATTCAGTCAGCGCACCATATACGCCATGGCGCCAGCCATTCGCTCGCGCCTGAACGGCATCTTCATGGCGCTATTTTTCCTAGGCGGTGCCGCGGGGTCGGCGATTGCCAGTATTTTGTTTCTGCATGCAGGCTGGAACGGCATTTGCGGCATCGGCGCGCTGCTGGCTCTCGCAGCAATTGGATTTTACGCCACAGAACGACTTAAAAATTAGATTAGCCATCCGGTTATTAAGACCGGGTTCAGGCAAATCAGGAACAACATTGAAATTTTATTGTTTTTACAATTAATAAGTCCTTCAGGCTTCCATATTCCTGTACACTGTCATAATAACAAAAAACTTAATAAGAAGCATCCTGGAGACCAAGAAGATGAAAATCCGTTCCGCTCTGTGGGCCTGCACCGCTCTTGCTGGCATCGCTTTGCCGCATTTGGCGGCGGCACAACCCGTCACCGGCCCTTATGTCAGCCTGGGTGCTGGCTATAACTTCCTGACCAACGGCAAACTCAAACCGATCGGCGCGACCGGAACCGGGCAATTTCGTTCAGTGTTCGACGGCGGATATATGGCGGCGGTGAGCGGCGGATTTGGACTAGGCGGCGGGCTACGCGCCGAAGTCGAGGGTGATTACTACCATAACAGCCTGTCCAAGCTGGAAATGCCGGGCAGCAGCTACAAGGCCAATGGCAGCGAGCGGAAATATGGCGTGATGGTCAACACGCTTTACGATTTCGACCTCGGTGCGCCGATCTACCCCTACGCGGGCGCCGGGTTTGGCCTGCAATATGCCGATTTACGTAATTTCGGCTTTAACGACGCAGGCAACGGTGTGGCTATCAATAATTACCAGATCAACCCCGCTTATCAGTTCATCGCGGGCTTCGCTGTCGATGTGCCGGGCGTCAGTGGTCTGGCGCTGACGGCGGATTATCGCTTCCTCGGCCTGATCGGCCCGCGGCAATATTACGGCAATGCGACGAGCCCGGGCAGCCAGGTCGGCGGGTTTTTCAAGGCCGGCCAGGATTATAACAACACCGTCATGCTCGGGCTGCGTTACCAATTATTCCAGCCGGCACCACCCGCCGAAGCACCCGTGCCAGTGCCCGTGCCAATGGCGGCCCCCGCACCTGCCGCCGCTCGCACCTTTTTGGTGTTTTTCGACTGGGATAAGGCCGATCTAACGCCGCGTGCCACCCAGATCATCAGCCAGGCGGCCGCGGAGTCGCATCAGGTTCAGGTCACCACGATCGATGTCTCGGGCTACACGGACACGTCGGGCACGGCGGCCTACAACAAGAAACTATCCCTGCGCCGAGCCAATAACGTTGCGGCTCAATTGGTCGCTGACGGGGTCGCCAAATCGGAAATCGCCATCATGGCCTTCGGCGAGACCCATTTGCTGGTGGCAACCGGCCCTGGTGTCCGCGAGCCGCAGAACCGGCGTGTTGAAATCGTTCTAAAATAATGTGGCAGCTTTTGTGGCATTGAAGCCACAGTGTGACGGAAATAAAATTACCCCCTCCTTTGAGGTAGGGGGGAGTGCTACATCCGGTCCACTGACTTTGTATTAAGTCCAGTCCTAACCCCGGATGTTTCGGGGGCGGCGATCGATGAGGAGAGATAAAAATGAAATTTCGTAACGCGATTCTCGCGGCAACCATGCTGGCAGCGCCCGTTGCAGCCCCCGTGTTGGCGCATGCCCAGCCTGTCACCGGCGTGTATTTGGGCGGCGGCCTTGGCTACAACATCATGTCAACCGAGAAGCTGAAAACCGCCAATTCGGCGGCCGGATCGACCAATCTGAACAGCAAAGCCTTGCTGCATAACGGCTTCGCCGGCGAGGCGTCGGTCGGTTACGGTTTCGGTAACGGCTTCCGCGTTGAGCTCGAAGGCGATTATTACGATAACCAGTTCAACAAGCTGCATTCCGGTGGCAGCCTGGCCCTTCCGGCCGGTCAATACACCGCCTCGGGCAACGAGAAGAAATATGGCGCCATGGTCAATGGCTTCTATGATTTCGATATCGGCCTGCCTTATCTGTTCCCCTATGTCGGCGCGGGCGTTGGTTATCAGGAAGTTGACCTGAAGAATTTCCACGCGGCCGCCCTTCCCGGCACGTCAATCGATTCCAGCAAGGGCGCGTTCGCCTATCAAGCCATTGCTGGTCTGGCTTACCCGGTTCCCGGCGCTCCGGGCCTCTCGGTCACTGCTGAATATCGCTTCATGGGCCTGACCGGTTCGCGCAGCTACCATGGCACTTTCGGTGGCACCCCGGCTTCCTTCAAGTTTGGCGATGAATATAACAACACCGTCATGCTTGGTTTGCGCTACCAGCTGTTCACCCCGGCCCCTGCCATGGCCCCTGCCCCGGCACCAACCCCGGTTGCAGCCCCGGCCCCGGCCCCGGCCCGCACCTACCTGGTGTTCTTTGACTGGAATAAATCCAATCTGACCCCGCGCGCGACGCAGATCGTCTCGGAAGCCGCTGCTGACTCGC
This sequence comes from Rhodospirillales bacterium 20-60-12, assembly GCA_002255495.1. Taxonomy (GTDB): domain Bacteria; phylum Pseudomonadota; class Alphaproteobacteria; order Acetobacterales; family Acetobacteraceae; genus 20-60-12. The sequence goes on from NCAP01000019.1 coordinate 31,212, forward strand.
AGCGCGTCCAAACCACGACGATCGACGTCTCGGGCTACACCGATACCTCAGGCACGCCGGCCTATAATGACAAGCTCTCGATGCGCCGTGCTCAGACGGTTGCAGCCCAGCTGGTCGCCGATGGCGTCGCCAAGTCGGAAATCGAAATCCATGCTTACGGCGAAACCCATCTCCTGGTGCCAACTGGCCCGGGCGTGCGTGAGCCGCAGAACCGCCGCGTGGAAATCGTCCTGAAATAATCAGGCCGCTTCAAGCGTCACGATCAGCGGCCCCGGCAAATTGCCGGGGCCGTTTTTGCATCAGCGATTGACAAAACGCTATCGGAACAAACAGGATGCCACTTCAGATTGTGGTGGGGTCCATGGCGATTGCGCGCGTTCAGAGTTTTGCCTTTGCCGGGATCGAGGCTGTGCCGGTTGAAGTGCAGGCGCAAATCGCCGCCGGTCTGCCAACCTTTCTGATTGTCGGCCTGCCCGACAAAGCCGTGGGTGAGGCCCGCGAGCGAGTGCGCGCGGCCCTGATATCGATGGGATTATCGCTGCCGCCGAAACGCATTTTGATCAATTTGGCACCGGCTGACCTGCAGAAAGAAGGCAGCCATTTCGACCTGCCTATCGCTCTTGCGGTTCTGGCGGCCATGGAGATTCTACCGGCCGAAGATCTGGGCGAATTTGCAGCCTTGGGGGAACTCTCCCTCGATGGCCGCCTGCACGCGGTGGCCGGTGTGTTGCCCGCGGCACTCGGCGCGTCGAGCCGCGAGCTCGGATTGATCTGCCCGCAAAGCCAAGGGGCGGAGGCAAACTGGGCCGGTGATATCGCGATATTGGCGGCACCGGATCTCTTGGCGCTGATCAATCATTTTCGCGGCACGCAGATCATGTCTGCACCGCCCATGGGCGAGATTGCAGGCGTGCGATCGACGCTCGATCTGGCGGATGTGCGCGGCATGGTGATGGCGCGCCGCGCTTTGGAAATCGCAGCAGCCGGCGGGCATAATCTGCTGTTCATCGGCCCGCCGGGCGGCGGAAAATCCATGCTCGCCGCCCGTCTGCCCGGCATATTGCCCGATCTTTCGCCGCGCGAAGCGTTGGAAGTCAGTATGGTTCATTCGGTCGCGGGCATGCTCGATGGCGGCCGGCTGGTCACCCGCCCACCTTTTCGCGAGCCGCATCATTCAGCCAGCATGGCGGCGCTGACCGGTGGTGGCAATCGGGCCAAGCC
>NCAP01000020.1 GCA_002255495.1 Rhodospirillales bacterium 20-60-12
CCATATTGGAAAACATCTGATAGTCGATGCTCCGTTTATCAAAAGACCATTCAAGTCGTCGATATACTCTGTCCTGCACCTTCTAGGCTTCTCCGATTGGAATTAGCCTACCCAGGATGGCATGCGTCGATAAATGGTAGAGTGGTCAGCATTAAGGTTGAACAAAACATATTCCAATCCATCGATCTTCCGGCGGGATTAAGCCATGTGCGCTATTTTTACGAACCCACACATCTTCAAATTCCCGTGTTAGTGGCAATTCTCGCTATCCTCGCTTGGATATTCGCGATTGTCCGGACGATTTATCCTCTGGCATTAAAGAATTGAAATCGGCTTAATCTGGACGGTTAGTTACTTTAACTCCACCACCCGTCCCCCCACCATCGCCTGCCTCACCCCCGTCGTCTCCGGAACCGAAAGCGGCAGCCCATACACCACCCGCGCCGGAGGCGCGGGCAGGGGGGCTGCGGCAATCGCGCGCGCGGTGAACGCCGCCAGCAACGCCGCCCCGTCCTGCACACTCAAGCCCTCCAGCGCGCTCGCCACAGGCTCTGAAAACGCCAACCGGTCGAGCGATTTCGGCGCCGGCCGGCGGAAAAATTCCTGGTCCATCAACGCCGCCAGCCGTGCCTCATCCACCCGCCCGGCCCGCGCATATTCACCCCCCTCATCGAATGCCCGGCCCGTCCGCGCCATCATATAATCATCGAGCGGCCCGTTGCCCGGCCCCGTATCACACGCCAGCAACCCGCCATCCGCCCCCAGCCACGTCACATTCGCCACCCCGCCGATATTCACAACCAACAGCGGCTTCTCCACCGCCTCCGCCATCGCCCGATGAAATAACGGCACCAGCGGCGCGCCCTGGCCGCCGGCTGCCACGTCCGCACTGCGAAAATCATACGCCACAGGCAGCCGCACTTTATGCGCCAGCCGCTTTGCATCACCAATCTGCCAGGTTCGCCCGCGCGCCGGGTCATGCAGAATCGTCTGCCCATGAAACCCGACGAGATCGGCTCCGCCGCCCACCAGCGCGCACGCCTCGGCGTGATAATCGGTCAAACGCCGCTCTATGCCAGCCAGCCACGCATCATCCGCCGCAAGGCCAGGTGCTGCATCCAGCACGGCTCGCAAATCCGCCCGCAACCCCTCATCATAATACAATGTCGCACGCGGCCCGAACGCGCCAATCCGCACGCCATCCGTCTCCAACACCGCCACATCCACCCCGTCCAACGACGTGCCGCTCATCAGCCCGATCACCCGGATCATTTTACCGCTCATCAGACTGTGCTAACCCGCCGGGCGCATTACGTTAAGGTTGAACCATGGCTCACAGCGAATTTCTGGCCGAGGCGAAAGCCCGCGGCTTCATCTTTCAGTGCACCGACGAAGCAGCACTCGATGAACAACTGCGCGCCGGGCCCATCAGCGGCTATATCGGCTTCGATTGCACGGCCCATTCGCTGCATGTCGGCAACCTCGTGCAAATCATGCTGCTGCGCCTTCTGCAAAAACACGGCCATCGCCCCATCGCCCTGATGGGCGGCGGCACCACCCGGGTCGGTGATCCCTCCGGGCGCGATGAAGTCCGCCAGATGCTGACCGACGATAAAATCGCCGCCAACATGCAAGGCATCAAACGCAACCTCGAAGCCTTCATCCGCTTCGGCGCCGGCCCGGCCGACGCCATCCAGCTCAACAACGCCGATTGGCTCGACCGCCTCGGCTATATCGACATGCTGCGCGAAGTCGGCCCGCATTTCACCATCAACCGCATGCTCACCTTCGATTCCGTGCGCCTGCGCCTCGATCGCGAAAGCCCGCTGACCTTCCTCGAATTCAACTACATGATCCTGCAAAGCTACGATTTTCGCGAACTCAGCCGCCGCCACGGCGCGCTGCTGCAAATGGGCGGCTCGGACCAATGGGGCAATATCGTCTCCGGGATCGATCTCACCCGCCGCACGGATGCCAAACAACTTTTCGGCCTCACCACCCCGCTCATCACCACCGCCTCAGGCGCGAAAATGGGCAAATCCGTGAAAGGCGCGCTCTGGCTCTCGCCCGACCTGCTCAGCCCCTATGAGTACTGGCAATTCTGGCGCAACACCGAAGACGCCGATGTCGGTAAATTCCTCCGCCTCTTCACCGACCTCCCGCTCGATGAAATCGCCCGGCTCGAAATCCTCCAAGGCGCTGAACTGAACGAGGCGAAAAAAATCCTCGCCACCGCCGCAACCACCCTCTGCCACGGCCAGGCCGCCGCCGACCAGGCCGCCGAAACCGCGCGCCAAACCTTCGAAGCCGGCCTCCACGCCGACACCCTGCCGCATTTCGAACTCGACGCCACCGAACTCGCAGCCGGCATCCCCGCCTTCACCCTGCTCGTCCGCGCCGGCATGGCCGCCTCCAACGGCGAAGCCCGCCGCCTCATCCGCGGCGGCGGCGCCAAATTCAACGACACCCCGATCACCGACGAAGCCCACATCATCAACGCCCCCGGTAAACTCTCCGCCGGTAAAAAACTCCATAAAATGATCCGCACCCCATGAGCGCCTTCGTCACACCCACCGAACCCACAGCCGCCCTCGCCATCGAAGCCATCGGCGAAGAACTCGCCGTGTTCGACGATTGGATGGACCGCTACCAATATATCATCGAACTCGGCCGCACCCTGCCGCCCTTTCCCGCCGATTGGCAAACCGAAGCCAACCTCGTCCCCGGATGCCAAAGCAAAGTCTGGCTGCAACCCAGCCCCAACCCCACCACACTCAGCTTCGCCGGCGCCTCAGATGCCGCCATCGTCCACGGACTCGTCGCCATGCTCCTGCGCGTCTATTCCGGCCGCCCGAAATCCGAAATCCTCGCCACCAGCCCACAATTCCTCAAAGACCTCGGACTCATCGGCGCGCTCTCCTCCAACCGCGGCAACGGCGTCGCCGCCATGGCCGAACGGATCCAAACCCTGGCCAAATGAGGCGGGTTAGGTAAGGCAAAGGGGCTCTGCCCCTTTGAACCCCGCCAGGGGATAATCCCCTGGACCCTGAGACTGGCTCTGGCAGAAAGGGGGCCGAGCAAACTGTCTCAAACAACGCGGTCAGCCCCCTTTCTGCCAGAGCCAAATTCAAAGTTTCCAAAGGCTAGCCTTTGGCAGGGGTCCAGGGGACAGCGTCCCCTGGCCTTACCTACCCCGCCTCACTCAGCCCGGGCTTCAGGTGCCGTAATGGCCGATGGCGCCGAGGATGGTGGCGAGTAGGCCGAGGGCGAGGTTGGCGGTGATCAGCCGGCGAATCCGCTGGGCTTGGTCGGCGGCGGTTGCGGCGTCGTTTGCGGTGTAGGCGGTTTTGAACAGGTTGAAGGGTCCGAAATAGATCAGCAGGAAAATACCGGTCATCACCAGCGCGATGGTTTGCATGGCGTTGACGGACCAGGGCAGGGCGGCGAACCCGCCATAAGCGAGGAAGATCATCGCCCATCCGGAGAGCAGGGTGGTCGGAATGATATGCCACAGCAGGCGGAAGAATTTGCGGAATAGGCGGTCATGCAGGGCCAGCTGGTCGGCGGGGGCGAGGGCCGTGATGCTGGGGCGCAGGACGATGATGCTGAACGCCATCCCGCCGACCCAGATGATAAGCCCGAGCAGGTGCAGGATCAGCGCGAGGGTCAACCACATTCAGAGCAACTCCATGATGGCGGCGGCGAGGGCATTGAGTTCGGTGGCGGCCGCCGAGTTGGGTCCGGCTTCGCTCACCCCTAGGCCATCGGCGAAGGCGTTGGCGTAAGCCACACGGTTGGCCAGCGCGATGGGTAGTAAATGCAGCCGGCGTGCGGCGATTTCCGCTTCGAGTCGTTTGCGCAGGCGTGAGGCCGCGGGGGCGCGGTTGAACACCAGGGCGGTCCTGCGCTTTTCCTCGGCGGCGAGTTTGAGTGTCCCTTCGGCGGCCCAGAGATCGACGGGCGAGGGGTTGAGCGGAATGAGCACCAGGTCGGCGGCGCGAACAGCCCGGCGTGCATCACTGTCGATCACCGGCGGCGTATCGATGATCAATATGTCGCAGCCGGCTTTCAGCGTGTCCAACGTGGCGGCGAGTCGCCAGCCGGAAACGGCATGCAGGCCGACCACGCTGCTCGCGCGCGGTTGGCTGGCGCGCAACTGGCCCCAGGCGGCGAGGCTGCCTTGCGGGTCGATATCGAGCAATGCCACCCGCTTGGTTGCGGCGATGGCGACGGCGAGTTGCGCGGCCAGCATGGTTTTGCCGGCGCCGCCTTTTTGCTGGGCCACGGCGATAATTTTTGCCAATTCCGACCTCCGTTGCGCGATCCATTGCGGGCCTATGCGGCGAATCAGGTGATCACGCGCATAGTGTGATGGATCTAGCCTACAGCATCTCCGGCATGGCAAGGTTTGTGATGAATGAAGTTTTAACACCGTCTGAAATGGGCCGCGCGGATGCGCTGGCCATCGCCGGCTTCATCTCTGCCGCAGCACTTATGCAGGCGGCCGGCCGGGCGGTGGCGCGCGCCATCATGGCGCGTTACGCCCCGGTGCGGACGCTGGTTTTATGCGGCCCCGGGAATAATGGCGGCGACGGCCAGGTGGTGGCGCGCTTGCTGGCCCAAGCCGGCTGGCCGGTGAGAATCAGCACCCCGCTTGCGGATGCGCGAGGCACGATGGCGGACATCGCGCGCGCTGCCTTGGTCATCGATGCCGTCTTCGGCGCCGGCTTGTCGCGCGATATCGCGCCGCCGCTTGCCGATATTTTGCGCGCCGCGTCGGGCAAAATATTGGTCGCGATCGACATGCCCTCGGGCATTGATGGTGCGAGTGGTGCGGTGCGTGGTTTTGCTCCGCAGGCGGATCTGACGGTGACGTTCTTTCGCCTCAAGCCCGGTCATTTATTATATCCTGGGCGCGGTTTGTGCGGCTCGGTGCTGTGCCGCGATATCGGCATTCCGCCTGCATTGCTCAACGACATTCAACCGCGGACTTGGCGTAACGGCCCCGCTTTATGGACGCTGCCGGAGGATGCGCCGGGCGATCATAAATATCGCCGCGGCACGGTCTCGGTGCTGGCCGGCGCCATGCCGGGAGCAGCGATGCTGGCCGCCATGGCCGCACGGCGCGTCGGTGCGGGAATGGTGACTGTCTGTGGGCAGGATCTGCATCCACCGATGCCCGGGCTCATGGTCAATGCCGCACCGCTCGCCGATTTGCTGGCCGATCCGCGGCGCGAGGTCTGGCTCGCCGGCCCCGGTCTCGGTGTCGAGCAGGCCGGCGCGCTATTGGCGCAATTGATCGCCGCCGGCGATCGCACAATCATCGCCGATGCCGATGCGCTCACCGCCTGCAAAGCGGCACCCGCGCGTCTGCGTGGCACGGCCGTGATCACCCCGCATGAGGGCGAATTTATCCGCGTATTCGGGCCGGTGGGCGATCATAAACTGGCCGCCGCGCGCCGTGCCGCGGCACTGAGCGGTGCTGTCGTGGTGTTCAAGGGCGCTGATACCGTCATTGCCGATCCTGCAGGGCGCGCCTGCATCAATGACAACGCGCCGGCCAGTCTGGCAACCGGCGGCACGGGCGATGTGCTGGCCGGCATCATCGCCGGGCTGCTCGCGCGCGGCATGGCGCCCTTTGAGGCGTCATGTGCGGCGGTGTGGCTGCATGGTGCGGCAGCCTCGTATGGCGGCCTCTCGCTCATCGCTGATGATCTGCCAGACCTGTTGTCAAAAGCCATGATTTTGGCCAGGAAGTCTGATATGATGCAGAACGGCCGGGCATAGGTTGGGGAACGAATAATGGATGCGATTGTAACGGCGAACGAGCCGGATCTGGCCATGCTGGGCGAAATCGAGCGGAAATTGCTTTGGCTGTCGTCATGGATGATCCATCACGCCAACCATATCCGGCCCAATCGCGACGGGCTGAAAGTCGGCGGCCATCAGGCATCCTGCGCGTCGGTCATTTCGATCATGACGGCGCTTTATTTCGAGATTTTACGGCCCAATGACCGCGTGGCGGTGAAACCGCATGCCGGTCCCGTGCTGCACGCCATCAATTATCTGCTGGGCCGTCAGAGCGTCGATATGATGGCGGGGCTGCGCCAGTTGGGCGGCGCGCAGGCTTATCCATCCCGCGTGAAGGATGGCCCCGAGATCGATTTTTCCACCGGATCGGTCGGGCTCGGCGTCGCGCTGACAAGTTTTGCCGCCTTGATGCAGGATTATGTGCGGGCGCATCATTTCGTCGATGAGGCGCGGCGTCCGGCCCGGCACATCGCAATCGCCGGCGATGCTGAGCTCGATGAGGGGAATATTTACGAGGCCCTCCTCGAAGGCTGGAAGCATGACGTGCGCGATGTCTGGTGGGTGGTCGATTATAACCGCCAGAGCCTGGATTCCGTGATGCCGGACCGGCTGTTCGGCCGGTTCGAGGGGCTGTTCCGCGACATGGGCTGGCGCGTGGTTTCGCTCAAATACGGCCGCCGGCTGGAAGCCGCCTTCGCCCGTCCCGGCGGCTCAAGCCTGCGTGGCTGGATCGATGAATGCCCGAACTCGCTCTATTCCGCGCTCACCTTCCAAGGCGGGGCTGCCTGGCGCGAAGCCATCATCGGCGATCTGGCCAAAGCGCGCGGCGTGCGCGCCATCATCGATCCGCTGTCGGATGATGAATTGGCGCGCCTGATGACCAATCTGGCCGGGCATGATCTCGCTACATTGATCAGTGAATTTCGCCGCGCCGCCCGCAGCGACCAGCCGACCTGCTTTCTCGCTTACACGATCAAGGGCATGGGCATGCCGTTCGCGGGCCATAAGGATAATCATTCGGGTCTGATGTCCGAAGACCAGATGCGGATTTTTCAGGAGCAGATGCAGATTCGCCCCGGCCATGAATGGGACGAATTCGAAGGCCTCGCCCATCCGCCCCAGCAAATGCGGCATTTCATTGCCAGCGTGCCCTTCGCCGAGAAGCTCTCGCCTTTGGGGCGCAGCCTGAAAGCGGACCTGATCCCGATCCCGGCGAAATTGCCGCAGCCGAAAATCATCGGCCGCACCATGTCCACCCAAGCCGGTTTCGGTGAAATCCTCTCCGAGGTCGGCCGGGGCGAAGGTGAGTTTGCCGCCATGGCCGCGCGCATTGTCACCATGAGTCCGGATGTCACGGTCTCGACCAATCTGGGCCCGTGGGTTAACCGGCGCGGCGTGTTCGACCGCCACACCCGCAGCGATGTCTTCCGCGACTCGAAACTGGCCAGCGCGCAGCGCTGGGGCATGAGCCCCGAAGGCCAGCATATCGAGCTCGGGATTGCCGAGCAGAATTTATTTTTGCTGCTCGCGGCGGCAGGTTTGTCGCATGATCTGCAGGGCGCGCGGCTGCTGCCGATCGGCACGGTCTACGATCCGTTCGTCAATCGCGGCCATGATGCCCTGGTCTATGCCTGCTACCAGGATGCCAGGTTCCTGCTGGTCGCCACACCGTCGGGCATTACGCTCGCCCCCGAGGGCGGGCAGCATCAATCGACCAACACGCCCCTGCTCGGCATGGTGCAGGACCGGATCGCGGCGTATGAACCGGCTTATTGCGATGAATTGGCAATATTGCTGCGTCACGCATTCGACTGGATGCAAAAGCCCGAGGGCTCGTCAGTATGGTTGCGGCTCTCCACCCGCACCTTGATCCAGCCCGATCGTGCGCTTGATGCGGCCTCGGTGATCGAAGGGGCGCATTGGGTGGTCCCGCCTGCGCCGGGTGCGGGCATCGCGATTGCGTATCAGGGTGCGGTGGCACGAGAAGCCGAAGCCGCTTTTGCCACTTTGCGCGAGGACGAACCGCAAGCCGGCTTGCTCGCGCTCACCAGCCCCGACCGGCTTTACGCCGGCTGGCGCCACGCCCAGCGTGCGCGCCGCCATGGTGATGCTCATGCAATGTCGCATATCGAGCGTCTATTGGCGCCATTGGCGCGCGGTGCGGCGATTGTCTCGGTTCTCGATGGCCACCCCACCGCCCATGCCTGGCTCGGCGGCGTGCGAGGCCAGCGCATCATGGCGCTGGGGCCAGACCGGTTTGGCCAATCGGCCGACCTGCCGGATATTTATCGTGAATACGAAATCGACGAGAGCGCAATCCTCGATGCCTGTGCAGAGGCTTTGATCGGCTGAATGATGTTTGCGAAATAAAAAAGCGCGGATCAGGCCATCAGCCGGATCCGCGCGTCTTAAACATGCCAGAGCGTTTCCCGATCAATCGGAAACGCTCTAGATCAATATTGGTTTAGGTGGAGTCGCTTGACTCCAGCTAAACCAATGAAATTGATCGACAAAATCAACATAGAGCGTGTCGTTGTAAAACGATCACGCTCTAGCTTATATTTTGGCGAGCAACTTTATCCGATCAGGTTTAATCTACGATTCAACCTGATCGGATGTTGCTCTAAACCGATTTTATCGGTTCGCGTCGAACCAACCGGTTTGATTCAATGCGATATCGGTCAAACTTGATTTGATCCCAAAATGTCATCCGGACAAATCGAATCAACCGATTCGATCTGTCCGGATATCGCTCTTGTCAGGATAAACGCGGTGGGCGGACGGTCTGACCGAGGAGGAAAGGTTTGCAAATGGCCGGATAGGTCATCCGCAACTCGGTCAAATCGGTGGCAATCCGCTTGGCGGATGCCGCTGCTTGTTGGCCTTCAAGGGCGGCAATCTCCAAGCGGTATCTCTGCAGCTGGGAAAGATCGCTGGCGTCGATAACGGCATTATGGAGAGAGCGCATGACACGAAGAATATCGTCTTCGGCATAGCGCATGATATGCTTAGCGATGCCTGAGCTGCATAGGCTGGCCATTTCCCATGCAGAGATCAGATTTGGCATGACCCGAAATAATTCGGCGTGGAAATCATCGATCGTGCCGGCATTTTGCGCATTTTTGAGCATGATGCTGGAACGTTCGAGTGTGGTCGCTGCGGCATGGGCCACACGTTCCTCGGCACCCTCGGCACAAAGTGCGGAAATGATGCCAGGAAGGATTGTCGCAGGCGGGGCTCCCGATTTATCGAGCACACGCGCCAACGAAAGCACGAAACGCCGCGGCGGCATGTCCGCCAAGGCCGCAACCAATGAGGCGTAGGAGCGGAACCAGGAACTGGTGCGTCCGCTCATATGCAAGGCGGCCAAAGCCGCCTCTGCCCAATTGGCGGCGTTGAATAATTTCTCCGACGACGCGAGTGCCGCTCTCGGGTTCTCGCTCGATGACAGTCCAACAATGCCCTGGCGTGCGAGCCGCCGTGCCGGAATAATCGCCTCGCGCGCATATTTCGCATTGGTGATCATCAACCAGCCCGATTGCAGAGTCGCAGGCGCTTGGTCGCCGAGTTGGCGCATCAATTGGCCAAGCTGGTCGGTCAGCCCGGTCGCATCCGGAACACCCGGAATGCGAATAGTGCCCAAGCTGGCAGCATCGTTGGAGAGTTCCAAACGCAGGCGGCGAACCGGCGCGTCCGGGTTGGCTTCATCATGCGTAACGGCGGCCGCCAACGCTTCGCCCACTTCGGGTTCAATGGCCAACAGCAAACGCACCAACGATCGGCCCAGCCGAATTGTGGAACCGTTCGGTCCATCAAGATCAAAATGTTTCATGAGACGTCAGCCTCATACGAAACGACAGCCCCAAATATCTGGCACATGGTAATTCCCCGCATCACGTGATTGTTAGCACGAGTTATATTAAAAGACGAGATCGAAATGAATTACCCGGATAAGTTGAGTCGTTCCTGTGATCTGATCCATGGATAACAAGGCCTTACAGGGAATTACTTAATATTCCGTCAAGAAGGATTTCAATCTCCGGTAAACATCGCGCGGCGTCGCGCGCGAATCGCGGCAATTCCCTCACGCAAATCAGCACTCGCCAATGCCCGATTCGCGCGCTGCGTGAATATCTCAACGTCGAATTCGCCTCTGGCGATTTCATTGAGCGCCAACTTGACGCCTTGCACAGCAAGTGGGGCGTTCGATGCCAATGTTTCCGCCAGCTCATCAACGGCACTGTCAAGATATCCGACACTCACCATCAATGTAAGATAACCGATATTTAATAATTCGGCCGCCGCGATCTTTTCGCCGGTTAGAAATAATTTCTTTGCCGTATCGATACCGAGCCGGCTGGCGAAGCGAACGATGCCTGAGCGATAATAGTGCAGCCCCAATTTCGCCGCCGGCATAACCAGTTCCATCGAGTCGATTCCGACCCTGAAATCACACGCCAAGGCGAGGTCCGTGGCACCACCATACACCCCGCCATTCAACCGCGCGATCGTCGGTTGCGGCAGCCGCTCCAACGCATCCACCATGGCCCCGAACCCACCCGGCCCGTCCTGTGCATCCCCAACATTGCCGGCCGCGAGTTCGTTCAAATCAAAGCCTGCGGAAAACACCCGGCCCATGCCGGTCAATATCACCACCCGCACGTCCCGGCTTCCCGCCAGGGTTGCAAAGCAATCAAGCAGCCAGGCGATATCTTCGGGCTGCAACCGGTTGAGATGGCGCGGCCGATTGAGCGTAATGGTCGCGGTCTCGCCCTTCATGGTCATGATCGGCAATGTTTCGGCAGCGTCCATGGCTTTGGTCTCCTCAACGGGGCGGCGTGCGGGCCGGGTAGCGCAGTTGGGCGGATTCCGCTATGAGACCCCGTCGCGCCAAGGTGGTGCGGATCAATGAGGGGAAATGGGTCCCCTGAGATAAGGCCGAGACGGCGTAAAGGAACGCTGACGGTTTGAGTGCAACGCGTGGGCAATCCACGGCGTTTCCGGCCACATGGCTCGTGGCTGTGACTGGGTTTCCCTCCGCACAGCTTCGCCCCATGCTGCCCGAGACGCCGCCGCCCGCCGCACCGAGCCGCAGCATCTGCCCGCCGTTCCTGCCGTTATAGGTAAGGATAACGAGTATGTTTGATCATTATTTCCGCAAAGAAATCGAGTGGGGCGGCCGCAAGCTGATCCTCGAGACCGGCAAAGTCGCCCGCCAGGCCGATGGCGCGGTCGTCGCCAGCTACGGCGATACCGTGGTGCTCGCCACCGCCGTGGGCGCCCGTTCCGCCAAGCCCGGGCAGGATTTCTTCCCGCTGACCGTGAATTACCAGGAAAAATTCTTCGCCGCCGGCCGCATCCCCGGTGGCTTCTTCAAGCGCGAAGGCCGCCCGACCGAGCGCGAAACCCTCACCTCCCGCCTGATCGACCGCCCGATCCGCCCGCTTTTCCCCCACGGCTTCAAGAACGAAGTGCAGGTCATCGTCACCGTTCTGAGCCATGATCTGGAAAACGAGCCCGACATTCTGGCACTGGTCGCGGCCTCCGCCGCTCTGACCATTTCCGGCATCCCCTTCTTCGGCCCGATCGCCGGGGCGCGGGTCGGCTATATCAATGGTGAATATGTCCTGAACCCGACCTCGGATCAGATCAAGGAAACCAAGCTCGATCTCGTGCTCGCCGGCACCGCCGAAGGCGTGCTGATGGTCGAGAGCGAGGCGCATGAACTCTCCGAAGCCATCATGCTCGGCGCCGTCACATTCGGCCACGACCATTGCCAGCCTGTGATCCAGGCCATCATCGAACTCGCCGAACACGCCGCCAAGGAACCCTGGGCCATGCCCGAGAAATCCGAGGCCGAACTCACCCTGGCCGCGCGCGTCGATGCGCTGGGCCGCGATGGTCTGCGCGCCGCCTACGAGCATCGCGAAAAAGCCGCGCGTCACGACGCCATTTCGGCGGTGAAAAAACAGGTCACCGCCGCACTCACCGAAGAAGGCCACGATGCCGATAAGGCCAAGGGCCTGTTCAAATCGCTCGAAGCCGACATCGTCCGCAACGCCATTCTCGATACCGGCATGCGCATCGATGGCCGCGATACCAAAACCGTCCGCCCGATCCTCTCCGAGGTCGGCGTATTGCCGCGCACCCATGGCAGCGCCTTGTTCACCCGTGGCGAAACCCAGGCCCTGGTCGTCGCAACATTGGGCACCGCGCAGGACGAGCAGATCATCGACGTGATCGAGGGCGAATATCGCGAGCATTTCATGCTGCATTATAATTTCCCTCCCTTCTCGGTCGGCGAAACCGGCCGCATGGGCAGCCCTGGCCGTCGCGAGATCGGCCATGGCAAACTCGCCTGGCGCGCCATCCACCCGGTTCTGCCGGGCAAGGATAAATTCCCCTACACGCTGCGCGCGGTCTCCGAAATCACCGAGAGCAACGGCTCATCCTCGATGGCCACGGTCTGCGGCACCTCGCTCGCCTTCATGGATGCCGGCGTGCCCCTGGTTCGCCCGGTGGCCGGTATCGCCATGGGCCTGATCAAGGAGGATCGCGGCTTTGCGGTTCTCTCGGACATTCTGGGCGACGAAGATTCGCTGGGCGATATGGATTTCAAAGTGGCCGGCACCGAGCAGGGCATCACCGCTTTGCAGATGGACATTAAAATCACCTCGATCACCCCGGCGATTATGGAAATCGCACTCGATCAGGCCAAGCATGGCCGGTTGCATATCCTGGGTGAGATGGCCAAGGCGCTCACCGGCGCGCGCGGCGATGTGTCGTCCAACGCACCGCGCATCACCATCATCAATGTGCCGAAGGATAAAATCCGCGACGTGATCGGCACAGGCGGCAAAGTGATTCGCGAAATCGTCGAATTATCGGGTGCCAAGATCGACATCGATGACGACGGCACGATCAAAATCGCAGCCACGTCCGACGAGCAGGCGCAAATCGCCATCGACAAAATCCGCGGCATCACCGCCGAGGCTGAAGTGGGCGTCATCTATACCGGCAAGGTCGTGAAAACCGCCGATTTCGGGGCCTTCGTCAACTTCCTCGGCGCCAAGGACGGTCTGGTTCACATCAGTGAACTCGCCGCCACACGCGTCGCCAAAACCAATGACATCGTCAAGGTTGGCGACAGCGTGAAGGTCAAAGTCATCGGCTTTGATGATCGCGGCAAGGTGAAGCTCTCCATGCGCATGGTCGATCAGGCCACCGGCGAGGATATTTCGGACAAAGTAGGCTCGAAAGGCCAGCGCCGCGACGAAGCCGACAACGCCGCCGACTAATCGATAATCGAATCCCAAAGGCACGCCTTTGGCGGAGATCCAGGTGCCTGGCTCAATGTTGGCTCAGTTTGCCGCCCCGGCGGCCGGCTGAACCGATGGCATTGACCAGGCCGCCTGGATTTTTTCATGTCTGATCTGCCGCTCGGCTTCATCGTGGGTCTGGCGGCCGAGGCCGCGTTGCTGCGCGGATTACCCGTCAGAATCGGGATCGGCGGCGGCAGTGCTGCAGGCGCAAGTGAGGCCTGCCAATCACTGATCCATCAAGGTGTGCGCGGCCTGGTCAGTTTCGGCCTGGCCGGCGGGCTCGATCCATCATGGCGGCCCGGCGCGCTCATTATACCGCGCGCGGTGATCGACCATGACGCAACCTTTGAATGCGCGCCCCTGGTCGGTGCGTTCAACGCGCCTTCGATCCTCGCGTCCGACCATATCATCGTGACCCGCGATGCAAAATCTCGCTTGTTCGCCCAAAGCCAGGCCGTCGCGGTGGATATGGAAAGTGGCGCGGCGGCGCGGGCGGCAGCTGCGCATAATTTACCCTTTGCGGTCTTGCGCGCGATCATCGACCCGGCGGAACGGGACTTGCCGCCGGCGGCGATTATTGCCCTTGATCGGGCAGGGGCGATTGGGTTCTTGCGGGTTCTGGGCTCGGTTGTGGCCCAGCCGCGCCAGATTGGACCATTATTGGCCCTGGCCGGCGATGCCGCAAAGGCCCGCGCCCGCCTGCGCGCCTGGACCCGAACGGCGCGCTTATAAAAATACACCAAAAGCAATAAACGCCCTTGGTGCTCTCACAAGATCAAAAAATCACTTCGCGCTGTGAATTTCGGCCATTTTTTTCTCCACATGCTTGGAGAAATTATATTCCGCCTTGCGTTGTTTATCGAGCGGAATGTCCTTGGCCATGGCGCCTTCCGTGCGAATGCCCTTGATCGCCAAAGCCGCCATTTTCCAGGGGCGCTTGACGCTATCCATCACGGCGGTGGCTTCAAAACCCGAATGCACCATGCAATCGGCGCATTTTTCGTAATTGCCGACGCCATAGGAATCCCAATCGGTCGTATCCATCAATTCCTTATAGGTCTTGGCGTAGCCTTCACCGAGCAGGTAGCAAGGGCGCTGCCAGCCGAACACGTTGCGCGTCGGGTTGCCCCAAGGCGTGCATTTATAAGTCTGGTTACCGGCCAGGAAATCGAGGAACAACGGCGATTGGTTGAATTTCCAGGCCTTGCCCTTGCCGCGCCGGAAGATCGCCCGGAATAATTCCTTGGTGCGCTGGCGGTTCAGGAAATGCTCCTGGTCCGGCGCGCGCTCATAGGCATAACCCGGCGACGTCATCACCCCATCAACGCCGATCTCGGTGACCGTATCAAGGAAATCGGCAACACGCTGGGGATCGGCGCCATCGAACAAAGTGCAATTGATCGACACCCGGAAGCCACGCGCCTTGACCGCGCGAATGGCTGCAATCGCCCGCTCATACACACCTTCCTGCGACACCGCGGCATCATGCATGCCCTTGTCGCCATCGAGATGAATATCCCAGCAGAAATTCTTGTGCGGCTTGAATTTATCGAGCTGTTTTTCGAGCAGCAGCGCGTTGGTGCACAAATAAATGAACTTGCCGCGCGCCAGAATCTTCTCGACGATCTCGGGCATTTCCTTGTGCAGCAGAGGCTCGCCGCCGGCAATCGCCACCACGGGTGCGCCGCAATCATCAACCGCTTCCATGCATTCATCAACGCTCAGCCGCTGATTGAGGATCGGCGCCGGATAATCGATTTTGCCGCAACCCGAGCACGCCAGATTGCACCGAAATAGCGGCTCCAGCATCAGCACCAGCGGGTAGCGCTTGCGCCCCGAGAGATGCTGGCGGAGCACATAGGCGCCAACCTTGACGGCCTGATTAAGGGGAACACCCATCAATTAATTCCTTATACGTCGGCCACTTCGGCCGGCAGCTTGAATTTCACGTCTTCCGGCGTGCCCGCCAGAATCTCAATATCGACATCACCGAACCGGCGAATCCCATCAATCACGCCGCGCACCAGAATCTCCGGAGCCGAGGCGCCGGCCGTCAGGCCGATGGTCCGCACACCCTCGAACCAGCTGGCATCAATGTGGCTCGCATCATCGATCAGATAGCTCGGCCGACCCAACTCCGCACCGATCTCGCGCAGCCGGTTGGAGTTGGATGAATTTTTCGACCCGACCACCAAAATCAAATCGACCAGTTTCGCCAAATCATGCACCGCTTCCTGGCGATTCTGCGTGGCATAGCAAATATCGCGCACATCCGGCCCGATGATCGAGGGAAACCGGCGCTTGAGCACTTGAATAATGCCCCGCGTATCATCGACCGAGAGCGTGGTCTGCGTGATATATGAAAGTTGATCCGGCGTGCCGACCTCGATCCGCTCAGCCTCGTCGGTGGTCTGCACCAGATGCACTTTGCCGTCGATCTGCCCGATCGTGCCCTCAACCTCGGCATGGCCCTCATGGCCGATCAAAATCACCTCGCGGCCCTGGGCGGCATAGCGGCGGCCCTCATTATGCACTTTCGCCACCAGCGGGCAGGTCGCATCGATCACCGGCAATTGCCGGCCGGCGGCAGCGTTTTCCACCTTGCGGGCAACGCCATGGGCGGAAAACACGGTAATCGCGCCATCGGGCACCTCGTCGAGTTCATCGACGAAAATAGCCCCCCGGGCGCGCAGATCCTCAACCACGTGGCGGTTATGCACAATTTCGTGACGAACATAGATCGGCGGGCCAAATTTCTTCAAAGCCCGCTCAACAATGTCGATCGCGCGTTCAACGCCGGCGCAAAATCCGCGCGGCTGAGCCAGAATGACCCTGATTTTCGTGCGGCTGGAGGGGCTGTCGACCAAGTGGGGCATGTCCATAGGCGCCAATATCCTTTGCTGAACCGGGTTTTGCCCCGGCCGGACCCTTTCCAGGTCAATCTGATCTTGCTCAATAAGTCATCCGCCCGACGGTTCGCAAGACATCTATTGCAGGGCTGCCATCAACCTGTGACCAAAATGCCATAGCCGGGACGCATAGGTGGGGTCAGGTGGCATTCATCGCCCGAGGCGCTTATACAAAATGGTTAGATTATGTTTAGACCGCATTTGGAGTCGCCTGCACAGGCCGGCTCACTCAATCGATGGGAGACGAGTTGATGATCTGCATGGCGTTCGACAACCTGCTCCCATCATCAGACTCGCCAGAGGATAATCACTGATGCCGCCGCGGACACCCTTGCTCGACCGGGTAAAATTTCCTTCCGATTTGCGTAATTTGTCTCACGAACAGCTGCAACAGGTCGCCGAAGAACTGCGCGCCGAGACGATCGACACGGTTTCGGTCACCGGCGGCCATCTGGGCGCATCGCTCGGCGTCGTCGAACTGACGGTGGCTTTGCACGCCGTGTTCGACACCCCGACCGACCGGCTGATCTGGGATGTGGGTCATCAGACCTATCCGCACAAAATCCTTACCGGCCGGCGCGACCGGATCCGCACCTTGCGCCAGCCCGGCGGCCTGTCAGGCTTCACCCGCCGCTCCGAGAGCGAATATGATCCTTTCGGTGCCGCGCATTCCTCCACCTCCATCTCGGCCGGCCTCGGCATGGCCGTCGCGCGCGATTTGAAGGGCGAAACCCCGGCCCGCAACGTCATAGCCGTCATCGGTGATGGCGCGATGAGCGCCGGCATGGCCTATGAGGCGATGAATAATGCCGGGGCGATGAAATCCCGCCTGATCGTCGTGCTCAATGATAACGACATGTCGATCGCCCCGCCGGTCGGTGCCATGAGCGCCTATCTCTCGCGGCTGATCTCCTCGCGCAGCTTCATGAGCCTGCGCGATTTCGCCGCCCGCATGGCCAAGCGCTTCCCCCGCCCGCTTGAACGCACCGCCCGCCGGGCCGAGGAATATGCCCGCGGCATCCTCACCGGCGGCACATTGTTCGAGGAGATGGGCTTTTACTATGTCGGCCCGATCGACGGCCATAACATGGATCATCTCTTGCCGGTGCTGCGCAATCTGCGCGATTCCGACAGTGAAGAGCCGGTTCTGCTGCATGTCGTGACGCAAAAGGGCAAGGGCTATGCCCCCGCCGAGGCGGCCAGCGACAAATATCACGGCGTCTCGAAATTCAACGTCATCACCGGCGAGCAGGCGAAAGCCCCGCCGGGCCCGCCGAGCTATACCAACATATTCGCCCAGGCTCTGATCGCCGAGGCGGAGGTCAATCCGCGCATCGTCGCCATCACCGCCGCCATGCCCGGCGGCACCGGGATTGATAAATTCGCCAAAAAATTCCCCGACCGGGTTTTCGATGTCGGTATCGCCGAACAGCACGCCGTCACCTTCGCCGCCGGCATGGCGACCGAAGGCATGGCGCCATTCTGCGCCATCTACTCCACCTTCCTGCAGCGCGCTTACGATCAGGTGGTGCATGACGTGGCAATCCAAGGCCTGCCGGTCCGCTTTGCCATGGACCGCGCGGGCATGGTCGGCGCCGATGGCGCGACCCATGCCGGCGTGTATGACCTCGCTTTCCTCGGCTGCCTGCCCGGCATCGTCATCATGGCGCCCTCCGACGAGGTGGAATTGATGGATGCGGTCGCCACCTCTGCCGCCATCGATGATCGACCCAGCGCCCTGCGCTACCCGCGCGGCGAAGGTCTGGGGCTCGCTTTGCCGGCCCGCGGCTCGGTCTGGGAAATCGGCCGCGGCCGGATCGTGCGCGAAGGCAGCCATATCGCCATCCTCGCCTTCGGCCCGCGCCTGCATGACGCGCTGCGCGCCGCCGACGAACTGGCGGCGAGGGGGCTGAGCTGCACCGTCGCCGATGCCCGTTTCATGAAGCCGCTCGATGAAAATCTGGTCGCCCAGTTGGCGCGCCATCACGAAGTTCTGATCACCATCGAGGATGGTTCGGTCGGCGGCTTCGCCAGCGCCGTGGCGCATTGCCTGGCCTGGAAAGGCTTGTTCGATCAAGGGCTGAAATTCCGCCCGATGGTCCTGCCGGATCGCTTTATCGATCATAATTCGCCGGCCGGTCAGCTCATCGATGCCGGCCTGACCGCCAAGGACATCGTCAATAACGCCCTCGCTGCCATCGGCGCGGGCGCAAAAGCCGGCTCCGGCCCAGATCTGGTCGCAATTCCGGCGCAGTGAAACCATCTAAACAATGCCGTCTTGGTCGTCAGATAGTCGCACCGAGTTTGGCATTGTTTGATGGAGGATTTCCGATGAATATGAAGCGGCGCTTATTTCTGGCAGCCCCCCTGGTCCTCGCCCCGGCTTGGCTGTTCGGCCCCCGCGCAGCCCTTGCCGCCGCATCCCAAACGGGCACCCCTGAAGCAGCACCGGTCGAGGCCCTGGATGCGGCGTTGATCAGCATCATGAAAGCCGGCTCGTCGAGCTTTCAAACCCGCTATGACATGCTGGCGCCGGTCGTCGGGAAAGTGTTCAATCTCGATCAGATATTACAATTCTCGGTCGGCTTGCTCTGGTCGAGCATCCCGGCCGATCAGCAAGCGAAGCTGGCCACCGTGTTCGAGCAATATACCGTGGCCAGCTACGTGAAGAATTTCAACGCGTTCGACGGCCAATCCTTCAAAATCCTGCCGACCGAACGCAATGTCGGCGCCGAGCGCATCGTCGAATCCGAAATCGTACCGGCCTCGGGCGACCCCACACGGCTTGATTACGTGATGAAAAATATCGCCGGGCGCTGGCAGGCGGTTGATGTCCTGCTCGAAGGCACAATCAGCAAGGTCGCTGTTCAGCGCTCGGATTTCTCCTCGCTGGTCAGCCCCGGCAATGCCGGACAATTGATCAGCGACCTGCAAAGCAAAGTGCGCAGCCTCTCCAACGGCGCGTTGCATGGCTAGAGCCAAAGCTGACGATTTCGCGCTGCCTTTAACGATCTGATCTGCCGATATGGTGCGCTCATATCACCCCGTGCTGCCAAACAAGCTCGTGTCGGGCTAGGCGATGAACGCGCTCGCCTGGGTGCTGGAGGTCTTGGCGGCGGCCGGTCTGGCGCAAGGCTGGGCGGGTGCTGCTCAGGTCGCGCGCTTTGCCGCCGCTCCCGCCGCGATGATACCCGATCCCGCGCCGATCACGATTCTCAAACCGCTCTGCGGCAATGAGCCGCTGCTCGGCACGGCTCTGGAATCCTTCTTCCTGCTCAATTACCCGTCCTACCAGCTGGTTTTCGGCGTGCAGGACCCGGCCGACCCCGTATTGCCGGTTCTGGCCGATCTGCAGGCCCGCTACCCGGCGGTGGACGCGCATCTGGTGCTCGACCCCACGCCGCACGGCCGTAATCGCAAAATTGCCAATCTGATCAATATGTTACCCTCAGCCAAGCATGATATTCTGGTGATTTCCGACGCCGATATTCATGCCCCGGCCGATTTTTTGCGTGCCATCGCGGCAAGCCTCGCCGCGCCGAATGTCGGGCTGGTCACGACACTTTACACCGGGCTGCCGGCGCATCCGGGCTTACCCGCCAGATTCGGGGCCGATGCCATCAATCATATCTTCGCCCCCGGCGCCCTGCTGGCCCGCGCCATGGGCCGGCAGGATTGTCTGGGGGCAACCATGGCGCTGCGCCGCACGACCCTTGCGCAGATCGGCGGCCTGGCCATGCTGTCGGATCATCTGGCTGACGATAATGTGCTCGGCCGGTTGGTCCGTGAGGCCGGGTTCACGGTGGCCTTGGCGCCATGCGTGCCGGCAACCTCCGTGCCGGAGGCTGATTGGCCCTCATTGGTCCGCCATGAATTGCGCTGGGCGCGCACCATCCGCGCGCTCGCCCCGCTGCCTTATGCCGCTTCGGTCCTGCAATATCCGCTGGCCTGGGCTGTGCTGGCCCTGATCTGCGCAGGCGGTGCGCCGGCGCCATGGCTCATCCTGGGCCTTGCCTGCCTGCTCCGCTATCGCCAAATCCAGCGGATTGACCGGGCATTGGGCGTGCCGCCGATGTCACAGGCCTGGACTTTATTGCTCCGGGACTTGCTTTCTTTCGGCATTTTTATCACCAGTTATACCAGCAATGAAGTATCCTGGCGGGCCAATCTGTTGCACGCCGATTCCGGAAGGCCTAATTCAGCATTATGAAAACCGATACCATGATGAAGACCCTGTTCCTGCAACCCCCCTCCTTTGACGGGTTCGATGGCGGCGCCGGATCGCGCTACCAGGCCAAGCGGGAGATCAAATCCTTCTGGTACCCAACCTGGCTCGCCCAGCCCGCGGCCCTGATCCCGGGTTCCAAACTCATCGATGCACCGCCGGCTCGCCTGACCATGGATGATGTGCTGCCGCACGCCGCGACCCACGAATTGCTGGTCATCCACACGTCTACGCCGTCCTTCGCCAATGACGTGAAGGTCGCCGAGGCGTTCAAGGCCGCCAACCCCGCCCTGAAAATCGGTTTCGTCGGCGCAAAAGTCGCGGTTCAGCCGCAGGAAAGCATGGAGCGCGCGCCGGTTCTGGATTTCGTCGCCGGCAATGAATTTGACTTCACCATCAAGGAAATCGCCGAAGGCCGGGATTTCGCAACCATCGACGGCATGTCCTGGCGCGATGCCACGGGTGCAATCATTCATAACAAGGACCGCGCAATCCTTGAGGACATGGATCTGCTGCCCTTCGTCAGCAATGTCTATCAGCGCGATCTGCATATCGAGGATTATTTCATCGGCTATCTGATGCATCCTTATATCTCGATCTATACCGGCCGCGGCTGCAAATCGCGCTGCACATTCTGCCTCTGGCCGCAAACTGTCGGCGGCCATCGCTACCGGACCCGCAGCGTCGAGCATGTGATCGAGGAAATCCGCCGAGCCAAGGCCGCCTTCCCGCAGGTCCGCGAATTCTTCTTCGACGACGACACATTCACCGACAATCTGCCGCGCGCCGAAGCCATCGCCCGTGAACTCGGCAAGCTCGGCGTCACCTGGTCGTGCAATGCCAAGGCGAATGTCCCCCGCTCGACCCTGAAAGTGCTCAAGGAAAACGGCCTGCGCCTGCTGCTCGTCGGCTATGAGACCGGCAATCAGCAAATCCTGGTGAACATCAAAAAAGGCATGCGGATCGATGTCGCGCGCCAATTCACCAAGGATTGCCACGATCTGGGCATCAAAATCCATGGCACCTTCATCATGGGTCTGCCCGGCGAAACCCAGGAGACGATCCAGGAGACGATCAAATTCGCCACCGAGATCAATCCCCATACCATCCAGGTCTCGCTGGCCGCGCCTTATCCGGGCACGTTCCTGTATAATCAGGCGGTGGAAAATGGCTGGCTCGATGTCGAGCATGCCGAACTGATCGATGATCACGGCATCCAGATAGCGCCTCTGCATTATCCGCATCTCTCGCACACCGAAATTTTCAACGCGGTCGAGGTGTTCTACAAAAAATTCTATTTCCGCCTGCCGAAAATCGCCTCGATCGTGAACGAGATGATCCGCAGCCCGGAAATGATGAAGCGCCGCTTGCGCGAAGGTCTGGAATTCCGCCAATTCCTGCGCGAAAGACACGCGGCTTAACGCCTGGATCAGCGTCTTTGAACGCATCCGGTCCCGTAGTGTGGCACCTGCCGGACCCGCATATCGTCATCTCGGCCGATGATTTCGGGCTGAGCGAAGGGGTCAACGAGGCTGTTGAAATCGCCCACCGGGAAGGCGTTCTCGGCCAGGCGAGTTTAATGGTCGCGGCCCCCTCGGCGGATGATGCCGTGCGCCGGGCGCGCGCAATGCCATCACTGAATGTCGGGCTGCATCTCGTGCTCGTCGATGGTCCCTCCAGTCTCGGCCATGATCGTCTGCCATCCATCACCCGATCTGATGGAAGCTTCGGGGCCGATCAGGTGGCCCGCGGCTTTCGCTATTTCTTCTCGCCGCGCGCACGGCGTGAACTCGCCGCCGAAATCCGCGCGCAATTCGAGGCATTCCGCGCCACCGGCCTGACATTGCATCATGCCGATGCGCATAAGCATATGCATCTGCATCCCGTCGTCGGCCGTCTGCTGATCGATATCGGTCGGGAATATGGTCTGCCGCGCATTCGCGTGCCCGCCGAACCGCCTGCTGTGCTGAAAGCCTGCGGGGCGAGGCCGGGAATAGGGCCTTATGCCTTGTATTTATGGAGCTTTATTCTGCGCAGGCAGGCCCGCAAGGCCGGTCTGAGCTGTCACGATCATGTTTTTGGTATTTTTTGGTCTGGTCAAATGACGAGTTCAAAACTAGACATTTTACTTAAAAATTATACTGGATCGAGTGCAGAAATATATTTTCACCCGGCCACCAAAACTGATCCGCAACTGACGCGCTTGATGCCGGATTATCGTCATGAATTGGAATTCGAAGCGATAAAAACACGCGCCTAGGTTGTAGCCTTATTCCAGTGAAATAGAACGGTCATCCGTTAAACAATTGACTTACCACAATATACTGATGCAAGTAGGGGTTGCATGGATGTTATGCAATTTTACATTCATGTTTCGCGGGGGCGTAAAAAATATTGCTGGGTGGTGCTCGTTTAGGCCATGTTCATTTTCAGGGCGGTAAATAGGGCATCTGGTTTCGCTTTGGGAGAATTTTCATGTCGGGTGCTGTAACTGTTGACGGCTCAGTGGGCGCGCTTGGCCCAAATTCCACGATTTACACAATCAATGTCACGCCGTCGCTGCAGGCGACCGCGCAAAACATGCTCGACAAGGGCGTCACCTCACGGATGGAGACCCAAACCTCCTATTTCGATGTCGTAACCCTCGCCGGCGGCGCCGGGTCCATCCCGGCACCCCAGGGCACCACCGGGCTCGTACCACCGACCAATTTCCTGTTCTTGACCGGCACGGGCGGCGGCGCGGTCACCATTCCGGCTTATAACAACAACACGAGTGCCGGCTTTCAGGCGCTGATGATCAACGAAGTCGGCAACGAGACCGTCACCGGCGGCGGCATTCTCGGCAACATGGTCGTCACCTCGGCACAGAGCAACGTCACCTACGATCCCCAGGCCGGTTACGGCACCATCATCGGCGGCGGCGGCAATAACGATTTCACGCTCGATGGCACATCGCCCTTCGGCCCGGGCAATTACACAGTGCTCTCCAGCACCGGCAACAGCACCATCAACGCCAATATCGGCCAGGATGTCATCAGCCTCGGCACCGGCGCAAATCTGATCAACCTGACCAGTTCAACAAATCAGGTCACCTCGACCGGCGATGACACTATTCATGCCAGCGGTGCCAAGGATTTCATCACCGCCACCGGCACCGCGCTGATCGGGCTGACCACGACAAGCCAGCAAAATACCGTCAGCATCACCGGCGCCGGCAATGTCGTGATGAACGGCAACTATAACAGTGTCATCGGCTCGGGTGCATCCACCGAGATCATCAATGGTCAGCATAATGCGCTCACCGTCAGCGGTGCCGGCACGGTCGCCGCCGGCGGCTCGGCCAATACCATCACCGCATCGGCGGGTGTCGTCGGGCTGAATGCCGGGGCCAACCGCCTCAATGCCTCTGGCAATTCGGTCTATTATGCCGAAAGCAACGGCAATACCGTATCAGGCTCAGGAAGCGCCTTCGGCCTGGTCGATGGCACCGGCAACATAATATCGATCAGCGGCGGCGCTTTGTTCGACCGCAGCGGCGCCAACAGCATCACGGCCAGCGGCAACGCCAATATCTTCCTGGCCGGCAATCAGGCCGCCGTGATCAACAGCACCGGGGACGATACCGTCTCCGCACCCAACCAGGCAGGCGTGCTCGGCGCCAACACCATCACCGCCAGCGCCGGCAATGACCTCGTCTTTGCCCAATCCAGCAGCCTCGTATTCGTCGGTGGCACCGGCAGCTCCATCATCGTCGGCGGCTCGGCGGCCATGACCGTCACCGGCGGATCGGGCGGCATATTGGCGGTCGGTGCCTCCTCGGGCGGCAATCTGCTGGCCGGCGGCTCAGGTTCCGCCACCTTGATCGGCGGCGGAGCGGGTGATGTGCTGAAGGCTGGCGCCAGCGGCATCAATTTCCTCGCCGCCGGCGCCGGCAACGAAACGCTTGATGCCTCGCTCAACACCTCAGGGGCGGTTGCCATGTCAGCCGGGGGCGATGCCACGACGAGCGACGTGCTCATCGGCGGCTCAGCGACCAATTTATTCTCCGCCGGCCAGGCCACGGCCACACTCACAGGTGGCACCGCCGCCGCGCAAAATCTCTTCAATTTCAGCGCCGCCTCGGCCAACGGCACGGATCTGGTGCAGAATTTCCGCAGCGGCACCGACAAAATCAATCTCTATGACGGAGTCACAGTCGCGAATACCGCCGTCACCGGCGGCAATTCGGTCCTCACCTTGAGCGACGGCACCAACATCACGGTCACCGGCATCACCACCACCTTCACCACCACCTCCAGCGGCGGTGTGACGACCCTGACCTGAGCCAGCAACACCAATACTGGTTTAGCCGGAATCACTCTACTCCGGCTAAACCAGTGAAATTGATCGGATAAAGTTGCTCGCCAAAATATAAGCCAGAGCGTTTCCGATTGATCGGAAAACGCTCTGGCGTGTCGTTGTAAAGCGGTCGCACTCTGCCGGCAAAGGGCCGTCCTCTCGCCCTTTGCCCCTGGATCACGCCCGGGTTTAACCGGATTTGGTGCAATTTATGATTGAGCAGCGCATAAATCTGTTGCGCAATCGCCTCGTGTCTCTTACAAAATAGGTCATAATATTGATCGCTTTTTCGCGTCGCCCACGCGTTTCAGTGGCGACGAAATAGGGTGTTGGGGAAAAATGAGCGGGGTTAAGCGGCGTATTCGGCGCACGGCCGAAGAGGCAAGGCGCATCATTCTCGATGCGGCGGAGTTGCGTATGGCGAAAGTCGGTCCAGGCGGCTTGCGGTTGCAGGATATCGCCGCCGATATCGGGCTCTCCCATCCAGTGATTTTGCACCATTTCGGCAGCCGCGAGGGCCTGGTCCACGCGCTGAACCAGCGGACGACTCTCCAGCTCAAGGAATCATTGCGCGCGGCCTTAACCGCCGGCGATTTCTCGCGCGATGAAATGGTCGAGCGGGTGCTGCGCGCGGTATTCAATGCCTTCAATGGCGGCCTGGCGCAGCGTCTGGCCTTCCTGGGCCCCGCCGCGGATGAACCAACCGGCTCAGCCGCCGCCCTGATCGAGGATATTGTCGATCTGATCCATACCAAGCGCATGGCCTTGTCGGGCGAGGGGTTCAACCTCTCGCGCTCCGACAGCCGCGCCATCGTATTCCTGGTTGCAACCTCCGCCATGGGCAATGCGTTGTTCGGCGGCCCGCTGCTCGGCTCGCCCGATCAGGCCACGCATGACGTGGCCATCGGCCAGTTCCAGCGCTGGCTGCGCAGTCTGATCGGCCAGCATATTTTCGGCATGATGATCAATCCCGGCCCCGCGCAGGACCTGATGAGCCCCGCCGCCTGACCCATATCGACCTAACTCGCGTTGGCCGAAGCCTCGCTGCGCGTCGCGCCAACCCGCGCCGCCAGCGCGGCGGCCATGAATTCATCCAGCTCGCCATCGAGCACAGCAGCCGGATTGCCGGTTTCGTAATTCGTCCGCAAATCCTTGACCAATTGGTAAGGTGCCAGAACATAACTGCGAATCTGGTGGCCCCAGCCAATATCCGTCTTGGCGCTCTCGGTCGCGGCTGACGCCGCTTCGCGCTTTTGCAGCTCCGCCTCATACATGCGGGCTTTCAACATCCCCATGGCGGTCGCCCGGTTGCGATGCTGGCTGCGATCGGTCTGGCAGGCCACCACAATCCCAGTCGGAATATGGGTAATCCGGATTGCACTCTCGGTTTTATTGACGTGCTGGCCACCCGCGCCCGAGGCGCGGAATGTATCGATGCGCAAATCCGAAGGGTCGATCTCGATCTCGATCGTATCGTCAACCACCGGATAAACCCACACGCTGGCGAAACTGGTCTGCCGCCTGGCATTGGCATCGAAGGGTGAAATCCGCACGAGCCGATGAACACCTGCCTCGGTCTTCATCCAACCATAAGCGGATTCGCCGGAAATCTGCATCGTCACCGATTTAATCCCGGCCTGCTCACCTTCCGATTGATCGAGAAGCTGAACCTTATAGCCATGCTGCTCGGCCCAGCGCGTATACATGCGCAGCAGCATCTCCGCCCAATCCTGCGCTTCCGTACCGCCGGCACCGGCATTGATTTCAACAAACGCATCATTGCCGTCGGCTTCACCCGACAGCAGGCTTTCAATCTCGCGGCGTTTGGCGTCCGCGGCCAGGGCGCTCAATGTCGCCATGCCATCGGCAATCATGGCGTCATCGCCCTCGGCCTCGGCCATGCCGATCAAATCCAATGCATCCGCCGCATCGCGTTGCAGAGCTTCCACGGCGCTGGTTTGCTGGGCCAGGCGGTTGCGCTCGCGCAACACGGTCTGCGCCAGGGCGCTGTCTTCCCACAAAGCCGGATCTTCGGCGCGGGCGTTCAGCTCTTCAAGACGTTTAAGCGCGACATCCCAGTCAAAGATGCCTCCTCAGCAGGGCCACGCTCAGCGTGATCTGCTCATGTAACGCGTCGGCTTCAGCGGACATCCGGTAAAAAGCTCCTGATCGGCGGCGGTGAGATCAAGATCGACCTAGTAAAGTCCGCCGAGAGATTTGTCGATATTCTGTGCCGGTGCTGCGGTGGGTGCGGCAGCATTGCTGCCATCGCCACCGGGTGCTGCCGGGCCACCGGTATTATTGCCCGCACCCGCCTGGCCTTGCCCGCCCGGATCGGCAGCCAGCAAATCGCCGGTCGATTGCGCGCCGGGGGATTGGCCCTGCTTGAACGCTTCGATGGCGGTGCTGCCGTTAAAGCTGGTGGGCTGCAGCGTCATCCCCGCGGGCACCGGGAAATTCAGAGTCGGCTCGCCCGCCAGCGCCGTTTTCATAAATTCATGCCAGACCGGACCGCACACATTGCCACCGGTCTGGTTTTTGCCCAAATCCTGCGGCGTGTCGAAACCAACCCAGCAGCCGGCCAGCATTTGCGGCGTAAATCCGAGAAACCAGGCATCGTTGAAATTATTGGTGGTACCGGTCTTCCCCGCGATCGGCTGGGTAAAGCCTTGGCCCGCCGGCACACCGGTGCCCCGCTGCACCACGCCCTGCATCATCGTGATCATCTGAAACACGCTGTCAGGGTCGGCGAGTTGGGTGCCCGTATGGCTAATCAGCGGCGGTTGATCGGGGTTGCCGTCAATGCAGTTGGAACAGCCCTGGTCGGGCGCTTGATACAGCACCTGACCGTTCGGGTCGGTCACACTATCGATCAGCGAGGGCGTTACCTGCCGGCCATATTCATCAAGGGCGGCATAAGCGCGCATCATCCGAAACATCGTCGTATCAAGTGCGCCGATCGCCGCCGGATAGATCAGCGGCATATGATCCACCACACCAAAGGCCTCGAGATTATGCGCGACATTATCAAGCCCGACGCGGCGCACCAGATGCAGTGTGGCCAGATTCATCGATTGCTCAAGCGCGTAGCGGATCGGCACCGGCCCTAGGAAATTATCCTCATAATCGCCGGGGCGATACACTTGCCCATCACTGAGCTGTTGCACGAACGGCGCATCGAGAACGGTGGCGTCCGGCTGAATGCCCTGCTGCATCGCCGCCAGATAATCAAACGGCTTGACGCTCGATCCCGGCTGCCGCTCTGCCTGCATCGCCCGGTTATAAGGGCTCAAATCATGGCTCCAGCCACCGACCATCGCCAATATCCGCCCCGACCGCGGGTCCATGCACATGAACGAGCCCTGGACGATGGGAATTTGCTCCAGATCGACATGCCCAGCCTGTCCCGGCGCAATCATGACGATGTCGCCAGGCTTGAGAATCTGCGCCATCGACGAGGCGGCCCCACCAGGATGCCCATCAATCAGCGGCCGCGCCCAGCGGCTCGCGGCGAGCGTAACCAGGCCGGTTTTCGGCGTAATGCCGTTGGCCGCCGTCGCATCCCGGCCGATCCAGCCGAGCTTGGCCGAAGCCGGCACGACCGAGAGCACAACACCGACGCGCCAATTCTTCCGCTGGCCGGCTGTTCCGGCATATTTATCAAGATCATTTTGCCAGTTGCTGGCAAGTGACGGGTCATCGACATGGGCAATCACGCCATGCCAGCCGCCAAACTCATGGTCGTAGCGTTCCAGCTCGTTGCGCAAGGCGGTCTGCGCCGCCACTTGCAAACGCGGCTCCAAACTGGTCATGACGATCAACCCGCCCTGATCAGCCATGGTCTGGCCGAAGCGCTGCACCAATTCCGATTGCACCGCGTCGGCGAAATACCCGGCATCGCGGGCGGTGCGCGGTGCGCCGGCGGCATGCGGCAATAAAGGTTCGGCCATCGCCTGGCTCGCCTGCGCCTGGGTAATCGCACCATCGGCCAGCATCCGGCTGATCACGTAATTGCGCCGGTCCAGCGCGTGCTTGGGATGCAGGAACGGGTTATACGTGGTCGGCGCTTTCGGCAGCCCGCCGAGCGAGGCCGCTTCCGCGATGTCGAGCTGCGACAGCGGCTTATCAAAATAAGCCTGCGCTGCCGCCGCCACGCCGTAAGAATTATTGCCGAGATAGATTTCGTTCAAATACAGCGTCAAAATCTGCTTCTTGGTCATCGCCCGCTCAACGCGCAGCGCCAGGATCGCCTCCTTGATTTTGCGCGCAAACGTAATGCGGTTATCGAGCAGCATATTCTTCACCACCTGCTCGGTGATGGTCGAGGCCCCGAGCGGCCGGGTCGATGACCCGAGGCGGGTCATATCAACCAGCGCCGCCCGCGTGATCGCCACCGGATCGACACCGGGATGGATCCAGAAATTGCGGTCTTCAGCGGAAATGAACGCCTGGCGCACCAAAGGGGGAATTTGATCATAAGGCGCGTAAATCCGGCGTTCCTGCGCCAATTCAGCGACCAGTTGGAAATTCTGGCCGTACACCCGGCTCATCAAAGGCGGCTGGTAATGTTTCAGCCCGCCCACGCTCGGCAGGCCGGAGGAGAAGAACAAAAATCCGCCGCCGCCCGCCACCAGCACCACCACAATGCCGATCAGGACAACCCGATAAAACCCCGAAACCAGCGTCGTGGCGGCAATACCCATAAACCCGCGCCGCTTGCGTTTGCCTGGGTTCGGCTTGGGCGAGGGTTTGGCGCGAGCGCCATTCTGGCCGGCACGCGCGGCAGCACCCTTTTTGGTCGCGGAAACAGGGCGACTCAATCGTTCGCCGGCGCGCATAGGTTCGTCAGAATCGGACATGCCGCGCTCTTAGCACTCGCATCGGATTGCCGCGAGGTCACGCGCGCGCGTCGCCGATTAAATATTGGAGAGCGCAGTCTTCTCGGTCCAATCAGACCCGGAACGATACCAGTAATTAAAAAAGAATATAAAAATTATTTTTTATACAAAAATAACCCTTGCACCTTGGGAATAAAGTGATAGAACCGCCTAGAAAATTGGATTTTAGAGGCAAAACCATCATGGCACCCCGTCATCTGACTAAATCAATTCTTTTGAGTAGTCTTTCCCTGGCAGCAATGCTGGCTCTCAGCGGTTGCGGCTCCGATACCGGCTACACCGTGCCCGGTACCAGCACAGCCTCCGCGAGCACTGGCTCAGGCGGCGCCACCGGCGCCGGCAGCACCTCCGGTTCAGGTTCAGGCTCGGGCTCCGGCTCAACCTCCGGCTCCGGCTCCGGCTCAGGCAGCGGCTCGGGCTCAGGTTCGGGCTCTGGCTCCGGCTCCGGCTCAGGCTCGGGCACCACAGCGCTCGCCAGCCCGATCGGCGTCACCGTCCTGAATGCCGCCCTCACGCCGACATCGGCCGATAATCTGGTCAATGCCAGCGTCCTGTCGAACATGTCCGCCAGCAATGCGCCGGTCTCGGCGAGCGTGCTCTCCGGCGGCACAATCGCCAGCGTCGCAGTCAATGACTCCGGCGCCACCGCGCCGATCGTCTCCCCCTTGGTCGCCAGCACCCAGGGATTGGTGAATAATCTTCTCTCCACCTCGCCGAGCGCTTCGCTGAACGCGACCGCCGGGCTGACATCGGGTTTGAGCGCCGTGCCCGTACTCGGCGGGCCGCTCTCAAGCATCGCCGGCTCCCTCGGGGCGGTGACCGGCAGCACCAATCTGGCCGCCGGCGGCCTGACCAGCCTGCCGAGCCTCGGCTCCGCCGTCGGCAAAATCGACCAGGCGGCCTCCCCGCTCTCGCCTTTGCTGAACGTCACTTTGGGTAACACCCAGGTGCTCGGCACAGCCGGTCAGTCGGCGGCGATCAATGCTGGCATTCTCACCGGCACCCAGCCGCTCTCACTCTCGCTTTCAACCCCCGCCGGTGTGCCCAACCCGGTGAGCGCGCTCACCAACCCCGCCGGCCCGCTCGGCGCCTTGACCACGCCGCTGAGCTCCGGTGCGGCAACCCTGAACGGCGCTCTGGCCTCCAGCCCGATCGGCTCGGTCGCCAACCAACTGACCAATACATTGGAAAGCCCGACCGCCACCGCGCCGCTGGCCGGTCTGACCACGACGCTGAGCACCACCCTCTCCAGCCTGACCAGCACGCTCAGCTCACCGACCGCCGCCTCGGCCAGCCCCACCACCGCCCTGACCTCCCCGCTCGGCAAATCCGGCCTCGGCGGAACGGTCACCGGCTTGCTCTCCGGCCTCACTGGAAAATGAGGCTCCCCGCCTAAAACGACAGCCGGAAGCTATCCGGCTGCGCTGCTTCAACACTTAACAGGGCCGCATCCCCGCGCGGCCCTTTTTTTTGTCCCTCTTTCCGCCAACTTGCCCGCTGGCGACTTGCCGATAAGGGGCGGCTTGGCTATAGGCACACACATCGGAGTGTAGCTCAGCCTGGTTAGAGTACTGTGTTCGGAACGCAGGGGCCGGAGGTTCGAATCCTCTCACTCCGACCATCATAAAAT
>NCAP01000021.1 GCA_002255495.1 Rhodospirillales bacterium 20-60-12
CAGTACGGGGCCAGCAACATAAATAATCAGCCATTCGAACGATAGCCGCGCAATGCGTGGTGCAACCGGCGGCCCAATGGGCGGTATTGTCACATCGTGGCCCGGCTCGCCGGATCGATCAAATACGGCAGGGCCGAAAAAACACACTCACGGCGTCGATCCCGAGCAGCACCAGCACAGCCTGCCCCGCCTTGATCGCAAGGCCCGTGCGAATGATCCCCCATTGATACCAGGCGACATAGGCAATCAGCAGCAATCCTGAAATGCCCAAGGCTGTGGCGTCTTGAATGCCGATCATGGCGAGAATCTGAGCGACAATGCCCGCGACCATCAAGAGAGGCAGAATCAGCCAGAACGCCCAATTCATGGCGGTCGATGTGCGTAGCCAATGGCCCTGGGCACCAAATGAGCGGGCAAAGAGATGAATGATCACCGGCTGAGCGAGCACGCCGCAAATCCGCGCCAGAAACGCAAGCCAGCCGATTTGCGCCTGACCCTGAGTCGACAGCCACACAGCACCGACCAGCGGAAATGCAATCAATGGAGCCAAAGAGGCGAGAAATTCACCATCAAGATCGGCAAATTCGTCCATGCCTTCACGGCGGCCGGCGGCCAGCAGCAAAACCCCGCGCATGATGTTATGGCTCACTGGAAATAGCCCACGAGAATTGCTTCATAAATGCGCGCAAGATCGCGCAATTGCGCAACCGCCACTGCTTCGTCGGTCTTATGCATGGTCGTGCCGCACAGGCCGAATTCTGCAACCTTGCAGTAATTTGCTATAAATCGGGCATCCGATGTGCCGCCGCCAGTGTCAAGCCTGGGCGAAACACCAGTGATCGCGGCGATGGCCGATTGCATCATCGTGGTCTCCGGCCCTGGTGCCGTGAGAAAGCTCTCGCCCGAAATCCGCACCTGGCAGCGTCCGCCGGGCGCATGGCGCCGCAGCGTCTCGGCAAGCCAATCTTGCAGATCAGCACCACGATGATGATCGTTAAAGCGAATATTCAGCCGCGCGCCGGCATGGCCCGGAATCACGTTGCCGGCCGGATTGCCAACATCGATGCTGGTCACCTGCAAGGACGAAGGCTGGAACCAGTCACTGCCAGAATCCAATGGCCGCGCCAGCATCTCCTGCAAGGCAGCGAGCAGCCGATGCACTGGATTATCGGCCAGATGCGGATAAGCGACATGGCCTTGCACGCCGGGGATGTCGATCGCGGCTGAGAGCGAACCGCGCCGGCCGATTTTGATGACATCGCCAAGCTGGGCAATTGAAGTGGGCTCGCCGACCAGACAAAAATCAATCCGCTCGCCGGCGCGATTGATCTCCTCAAGCACACGCTTGGTGCCATCGATCGCCTCGCCCTCTTCATCGCCGGTGATCAGCAAGCTGATCCGCCCCGCCCCGCCGCGCGTGCGATACGCCGCCACCGCCGCGACGAAAGCCGCAATGGCACCTTTCATATCGACCGCGCCGCGGCCATACAGCACGCCATCCTCAACCACCGGATTGAACGGCCCGAAACGCCAGCCTGGGCCCGGCGGCACCACATCCGTATGGCCGGCGAAACAAAAATGCCGCTCACCCTCGCCGATGCTGGCGAACAGATTATGGATCGCGCCGAAGCGCATAGGCTGAACGCGAAAGCCGAGCGATTCCAACGTCCGGGCCAGCAGATTTTGCGCCCCCCCATCATCCGGCGTGATCGACGGGCAGGCAATCAGCCCGCAGGCCAGATCCAGCGGATCGGTCAGATCAGTCACGGAGCAGGTCATTGATCGCGGTTTTGGCACGGGTCTGCGCATCGACCCGCTTGACGATGACCGCGCAGGCAAGGCCTGGCCCCGGGCTGCCATCGGGCAGCGCCTTGCCGGGCAGCGTGCCGGGGACAAGGACGGAATAAGCGGGCACCCGGCCGATGAAAATCTCGCCGCTCGCACGGTCGATGATTTTGGTGCTGGCGCCCAGAAACACGCCCATCGAAAGCACAGCACCCCGTTCGACGATAACGCCTTCGGCGACCTCGCTGCGCGCACCGATAAAGCAATCATCCTCGATGATCACCGGTTCAGCCTGCAATGGTTCAAGCACGCCGCCGATCCCGACGCCGCCGCTGATATGGCAGTTGCGGCCGATCTGCGCGCAGGAACCAACCGTGGACCATGTATCGATCATGGTCGCCTCGCCGACCCGCGCGCCGACATTGATGAAACAGGGCATGAGCACCACACCCGGCGCGATGAAAGCCGAATGGCGCACCACCGCACCGGGCACCGCGCGAATGCCCGCCGCGGTAAAGCGGGCTGCATCCCAACCGGCGAATTTCATGGCCACTTTATCGAACAAAGGCGCGCCACCCGGGCCGGGCAAAGGCGCGTTGGCAAACAACCGGAACGATAGCAGCACCGCCTGTTTCAGCCATTGCTGCACAGCCCAGCCTTGCGCGGTCGGAGCGGCGATGCGAACCGTACCGGCATCAAGCAGCGCCAATGTTTCCACAACCGCCTCGCGCACCGCTCCCATGGTCGCGGGCGTGATGGCAGCCCGCTCATCCCAGCCTGCCTTAATCGCCGATTCCAACATCGCCAAATCCATGTCTGCCCTCATTTCGTTCGCGCCGGGACCATGGTGAGAGGCTTGCGACCTGTCAACGCGGCCAGCCCGGATTAAATCTGTCGAATCGATTAAAGCAACAAGAATAAATCATTGGAATGATCGGTGTGCAGCTGCGAGATATGGTCACGACAAAGGAGTGCAGAATGCTCAGCTCGACCACCAACAATAACTTGCCCGCTCTGTCAGCGGCGAAACCGACAATCCCGGGCTATCTGGCGCGATTGGTGCCAGGGCTGTGCCTGTGCCTGCTGGTCACGGCTTTGTCCTACATGTTGCAGGGGATCGAAGCCCGCTTGCTGGGACGCGCCTGGCTCGAAGCATTGGTGCTGGCGATTTTGGTCGGAACCGCCATTCGCACCGCCTGGACACCGAGCAATCGCTGGCTGCCGGGCATTCAGTTCAGCGCCAAAACCTTGCTCGAACTGGCGGTCGTGATGCTCGGCGCCTCGATCAGCGTGCAGACGATCGAAGCGGTTGGGCCGGCGTTGCTGATCGGCATCGCTGTGGTCGTGTTCATTGCCATCGGCGCCAGCTACGCGGTCGGGCGGCTGCTCAAACTGCCGCAGCGTATGGCCATCCTGATCGCCTGCGGCAATTCGATTTGCGGCAATTCGGCCATCGCCGCCGTGGCCCCGGTGATCGGCGCGGACGCTGAAGATATCGCCACATCGATCGCCTTTACCGCCGTGCTCGGCGTGATCGTGGTGCTGACCCTGCCTTTGACCGTGCCGATCCTGGCTCTATCGCTCAATCAATTCGGCATTCTGGCCGGGCTGACCGTTTACGCTGTGCCGCAAGTCCTCGCCGCAACCGCACCCATCAGCTCAACCGCGGCGAAAATCGGCACCTTGGTAAAATTGGTGCGGGTATTGATGCTCGGCCCGGTGGTTCTCGCACTCTCGGTCTTGGCGAGCCGCCTGCGCGAGGAAACCGACGAGCCGGCGCCGCACATCACAGCCGGTGACCGGCCAAAGCAGGGCCGTGTGGCCCTGCGCCAATTGGTGCCCTGGTTCATTGTCGGGTTTCTGGCTTTGGCCGGGCTGCGTTCGGCCAATCTCATCCCGCATGCCGCCCTGGCGCCGGTCAGTACGGCGGCGAATATGCTGACAATCATCGCCATGGCGGCACTCGGCCTGGGGGTGGATGTGCGGGTGGTCGCCAAAGCCGGGGTACGGGTCATTGCCACCGTCACCCTGTCGCTCATCGTGCTCGGCATCATCGGCTTTGGCCTGATCAAGCTCCTCGGCGTCGCCTAAACGGAATATTGGGTTAATCAGCCGACGGACCGGCGGCGGGATGGGGCTCCTCGCGAATATCCTCCCAGGTCTCGGTAAAGGGCCGCTTGAGGAAGGTCGTCCAGAAAAAATTCATCGTGTAGCGCACGCCGATGGTGAATACGCCCTCGCCGACCAGCCGGCGGCCTGAGGATTGCGCCGGCAGCTTGAACGAGAATTTTACGCCGCCGACCTTGCTCAGCCGGCAAGCCAGATCGGTATCCTCGCCGTAAAAGCTGAAATTCGCCGCGTTCGAGCCGATTTTGCGCATCGCCTCCCGGCTGACCACGAAATTACCGCCCTGCAGCATCGAGCCGACCCGAAGGACGTGGCGGTTAATCAGATACGCCAGGAACGCCGCGCGATAATAAGCGCCGACCACCCAATTCACCCGCTGCGGCACCCCGTAATAAGTGTATGGCCCGCTGAGCCCAACCAGGCCGGGTTCGGCCGCGAATTGGGCCAGCACCTGGCTCAGCCAGCCAGGCGGGATGATGGTGTCGGCATCGATATTGGCGACCAGCGGGGCTTTGCTCGCGATAAATCCCGACCAGCGGGCCTGAACAAGCCCCTTGCGCGGTTCATCGACGACGCGGACACCAGGGAAGGATTCAGCCACGTCTTTGGTCGCGTCCGTGCTGGCATTATTGACCACGATGATTTCGGCCGCACAGCCGACGCGCTCGATTTCGGCCAATATCGCCGGTAAGGATTTGCGCAGCAGAATTTCCTCATTATAGGCCGGTACGACGAAACTGATCTTCATTAATGGCCCCCAAAGATTAACCGCGACGTTGGCCCGCGACTCGGCGCCGCATATCGCCATGACGCTCCCCTATGACCATCAGGCGCGTCCCAAAGCGAATGACCGTTCGATGAAACTTCCCAAGGCCGGCGATTGACGCATGGCCGACAGTCAGGTTTGGCATGCTGCAGCGGCGATTTCGATACCATGTGCCTAGCCGACCAGTTTATGCTGCGTTGCACCATTCAGCTAAAGGACTTTTACCATGAAAACCAATCCAACGATCGCCGATAGCGATCTGTTTCAACCGGCCAAGCTTGGCGACCTGACTTTGCGCAACCGCATTGTCATGGCCCCGCTCACCCGTAGCCATGCCGGCGCGGGCGACGTGCAAGGCCCGATCAATGCCGAATATTACGCTCAGCGCGCGACCGCCGGGCTGATCATCAGCGAGGCCACCCAGATCAGCCAGCAAGGCAAGGGCTATGCCTTCACGCCGGGCATTTACACACAAGAGCAGATCGCCGGCTGGCGGCTGGTCACGGCGGCGGTTCATAATCAGGGCGGGCGGATTTTCGCCCAGCTTTGGCATGTCGGGCGGATTTCCCACCCCGATTTGCAAAAAGACGGCGCGTTGCCCGTGGCACCTTCGGCCATCAAGCCGGCCGGCCAGGCGTTCACGCCCACCGGTTTCAAGGATTTCGTCACCCCGCGGGCGCTGGAAACCAGCGAGCTTGCCGGCATTGTGGCGGATTATGTCCATGCCGCGAAAGCCGCCAAGGAAGCCGGGTTCGACGGGATCGAGGTACACGCCGCGAACGGCTATCTGCTCGATCAGTTCCTCCGCAGCTCGACCAATAAGCGCCACGATAATTACGGCGGCCCGGTCGAGAACCGCGCGCGCCTGACCTTGGAGGTCGTCGCGGCGGTCACCCAAGTATGGGGCGGCGCACGCGTCGGCATCAGGCTATCGCCGGTCAGCCCGGCCAATGATGTCGAAGACAGCAACCCGATGGGCACGTTCTCCTACCTGGTCGAACAGCTCAACCCGTTCGGCCTCGCCTATTTGCATTGCGTCGAAGGCCAGACGATCGGCCCGCGGACAATCCCCGATGATTTCAGCTTCGCCCGCATCCGACAGCTGTTTAACGGCATGTATATGGCCAATAACGGCTATGATATCGATTTGGCATTGACCGCGCGGCGCGAGAATCTGGCCGATTTCATCTGTTTCGGCCGGCCCTTCATCGGCAATCCGGATCTGGTGGAGCGGTTGCGCACAGGTGCGCCGCTGACCGTGGCACCTCGAGAGAGCTGGTACGGGTCGAAAGACGGCACGGGTTACACTGATTGGCCTACTTTGGCCCAGCAGAACGCCCGCGCGGCCGAGTGACATCCGGTCTGGTCCAGGGGATTTAGTCTCCTGGACCAAGCCTGAGCAGGCCGGTGGGTTGACTTGCCGGGCCCAGCTGCCCATAAGCCGCCTTCGTTAAATTCATCGGTTGAGACAGTGTCATGAAGATCCGCAACTCGCTTAAATCGGCCAAGGCCCGCGACAAGAATTGCCGTGTGGTGCGGCGCCATGGCCGGGTTTACGTCATCAACAAAAAGAACCCCCGGATGAAAGCCCGCCAGGGCTGAATTTCGCTGGTTTGGCTGAACAAAGCGCCCGGCGTCACAGCCGGGCGTTTTTTCGTTCGGCGTGCCTCATCGTTGATTATTACGCCGATCATCCTAGTCTATAGCGATAGGGATTGTTGGGGGGACAGGTCATGATCGAGCAGCCGGCACCAAAATTGGATATTCTGCGCAGACGTGACGCCATTGTGGCGGGGCTCGCGGCCTTACTGCCCGGCTCGGGGCTGATCAGTGATGCGCGCATGCTCAAACCCTACGAAACCGACGGGCTGAGCGCCTACCGGCAAGCGCCGATGGCGGTCGCCCTGCCCGAGACCACCGAACAAGTCGCCGCCGTGCTGCGCTTTTGCCATGAAAACGGCGTGCGGGTGATCCCGCGCGGGGCCGGCACCTCCCTCTCGGGCGGCGCCTTGCCGCTGGAAGACGCTGTGGTGGTCGGCATGATGCGGATGAACGCCATCACCACCATCAATTATGCCGACCGCCATGCCGTGGTGCAGGCCGGGGTGACCAATATCGCCATCACCCAGGCGGTCTCCGACGAAGGGTTTTTCTACGCCCCCGATCCGTCGAGCCAATTGGCCTGCATGATCGGCGGCAATGTGAACATGAATTCGGGCGGCGCGCATTGCCTGAAATATGGTGTCACCACGAATAATCTGCTCGGTCTGAAAATCGTCCTGATCGATGGCCAGATCATTGAAATCGGTGGCGAACATCTGGATTCCGCGGGCTATGACTGGCTCGGGCTGTTCACCGGCAGCGAGGGCCAGCTCGGCATCGTGACCGAAGTGACGGTGCGGATATTGCGCGGCCCGGAAGGCGCACGCGCCATGCTTGCTGCCTTTGATAATAACGAAATCGCCGGCGCCTGCGTCGATGCGATTATCGGCTCGGGCATTATTCCGGTGGCGCTCGAATTCATGGACCGGCCGGCGATCCATGCCTGCGAGGCCTTTGCCCATGCCGGCTATCCGCTCGATGCCGAGGCCTTGCTGATCATCGAGGTCGAGGGCAGCGATGCGGAAATTGATTTTCTGCTCGCCAGCATCAAGGATATTTGCAACCGCTTCAACCCGCTCAGCATGCGGGTTTCGCAAAGCCAGGCCGAATCTCTGGCGATCTGGAAGGGCCGCAAGGGCGCGTTCGGCGCGGTCGGGCGGATCAGCCCGGATTATCTGTGCATGGACGGCACAATCCCGACCAGTCAATTGCCGTTCGTTCTCCGCCGGATCAGCGAAATGAGTGATTCCTATGGCCTGAAAGTGGCCAATATCTTCCATGCCGGCGATGGCAATTTGCACCCGCTGATCATGTTCGACGCCAATGATGATTCGAGCTTCCACAAGGCGGAAGAATTCGGCGCCGATATATTGCGCCTATGTGTCGAGGTCGGCGGCTGCCTGACCGGCGAGCATGGGGTGGGCGTGGAAAAGCGCGAATTGATGAAGGTGCAGTTCAATGAGACCGAGTTGAACCAGCAGCGGCGCATCAAATCCGCCTTCGATCCGGCCTGGCTGCTCAACCCGAGCAAAGTCTTCCCCCTCGATGGTCTGTCGCACGCAGCATGATCACGACCCCGACCAGCGAGGCCGAGATCGCTGAGGCCTTACGCACAGCGACGGCGGAAAAATTGCCGGTTTTGGTGCAAGGCCATGGCAGCAAACTCGGCATGCTGCGCCCGGTGCAGGCGGCCCGGACAATCTCGACCAGCGCCCTGACCGGGATAACACTCTACGCGCCGAAGGAATTGATCATCTCGGCACGCGC
Organism: Rhodospirillales bacterium 20-60-12; assembly: GCA_002255495.1. Taxonomy (GTDB): domain Bacteria; phylum Pseudomonadota; class Alphaproteobacteria; order Acetobacterales; family Acetobacteraceae; genus 20-60-12. Next base: position 8,048 of record NCAP01000021.1, read on the forward strand.
CGGCACAACGCTCAGCGAAATCGAGGCCGCACTTGCCGCCGAAGGCCAGCATATCATCGCCGAGCCGCCCGATTTATCGGGCTTGTTCGGCCCATCCGAACAGACGATCGGCGGCATTGTCGCGACCAATTTATCCGGCCCGCGCCGGATTGCCTGGGGCTCGATGCGCGACCACGTGATCGGGCTGCGCGCGGTCAACGGCCAAGGTGAAATTCTGCGTGCCGGCGGGCGGGTTTTGAAAAACGTCACCGGGCTTGATTTGTGCAAATTGCTCACCGGCAGCCACGGCACGCTGGCGATCATTACAGAAGTGACGCTGAAAATCCTCCCCGCCCCACAGGCCACCGGGACAATTTTGCTGCGCGGTCTATCGCCCGCACGCGCGATCGCCGCCATGGCCCAGGCTTTGGGTTCGCCGTTCTCCGTCTCGGGTGCGGCCCGCCTGGCCGATGGCAAGACCGCCATTCGGATTGAGGATTTCGCGCCATCGGTGACATACAGATGCGAAAAACTGGCTGATGATCTGGCCGATTTCGGTACCAGTGAAATTATCGGCACGGCTGAAAGTCTGGCTTTATGGCGGAAAATTCGCAATGTCGAACCGCTCGCCGCAGAGCCTGAGGAAGCCATCTGGCGGGTCTCGGTCGCACCAAGCGCGGGCCCGGCTGTTCTGGCGGCCGCAGAGCGCGCCGGCGCCCACGGGTTCCTCGATTGGGGCGGCGGGCTCGTTTGGCTCGCCGGCCCCGCGAGCGGACAAACCCATGAGGCCATCAGCACCGTAACCAGGCAGGCGGGCGGTGTTTGGTGGTTGATGCGCGCGCCTGATCCGCTACGCGTCGCGGTTGACGTGATCCCGCCCGAACCCGGCGCCCTTTCGACAATTCGCCGGCGCGTGCAGGATTCTTTCGATCCCGCGCGCATCCTCAACCCTGGACGGTTATACGCAGCATAACATGCAAACCAATTTTACAGCCGAACAATTGCGCGATCCGGAGATTGCGGTCGCCAATAAAATTCTCCGCACCTGCGTACATTGCGGCATGTGCACCGCCACCTGCCCGACCTTCGTGACATTGGGTGACGAGCTCGATTCGCCACGTGGGCGAATTTATCTGATCAAGGATATGCTTGAAGGTAACGAAAATGCGACGGAAGATGTGGTCACTCACGTCGATCGCTGCCTGTCGTGCCTGGCCTGCATGACCACCTGCCCCTCAGGTGTCGATTACATGCATCTGGTCGATCATGCGCGCGTGCATATCAACGAGACCTATCGCCGCCCCTGGCATGACCGGGCGATGCGCGCGATATTGGCGGCGATTTTGCCCTATCCCAAGCGGATGCGGGCGGCTTTGCAATTGGCCCGGCTCGCCAAGCCCTTTGCCGGGCTATTGCCGGGGCAGCATATGCTCACCAAGCGGCTGCGCGCGATGCTCGATTTGGCGCCCGCGCACCTGCCCGCGCCGGGCCTCGCCGAACAACCCGGCGTGCACCGCGCGGTCGGTGAGCGGCGCGGCCGAGTGGCGTTACTCGCAGGCTGCGCGCAGCAAGTTCTCGATACGCAGATTCACGAAGCAACGATCCGCCTGCTCACGCGCATGGGCATCGAGGTCGTGATTGCGCGCAATGTCGGCTGTTGCGGCGCGCTGGTGCATCATATGGGCCGGCATGACGAAACCATCGAAGCGGCAACGCGCAATACCGAAGCCTGGATGGCGGAATGCGCCGATGGCGGGCTCGATGGCATTATCGTCAATACATCCGGCTGCGGCACCGTCATCAAGGATTACGGTTTTCTGCTCCGCCAAGCCTCACCCAAGCTCGCCGAGGACGGCGCACGCATCTCGTCGCTGGCGATGGATATCACTGAATATCTGCTGAAAATCGGCTATGCGCCGACCCGTACTGCCCCCGGAATGACGGTCGCCTACCACGCCGCATGCAGTTTGCAGCACGGCCAGAAAATCACCGACGCGCCGAAGATTCTGCTGCGCAAAGCCGGGTTCAAACTGGTCGAACCGAAGGACCCGCATTTATGCTGCGGCTCCGCCGGCACCTATAACATCATGCAACCGGACATCGCATCGAACTTGCGCCAGCGGAAATTAAAAACTTTGCAGGCCACCTCACCCGATATGATCGCGGCTGGGAATATCGGCTGCCTGACGCAACTCAATACGGCAGCGATCCCGACGATCCATACGGTTCAGTTGCTCGATTGGATGGCCGGCGGCCCGGCGCCCGCAGCGATAGAGAATATGGCTGGAGCGGGTGCGTGATAACGCATCACGCTCGAGACCAATATGCGTTTACATGCAGTTGAGTGACTCCATCTAAACCATTATCGCTCTAGGCGCCGATGAATTTCGCCGGGCGTTTTTCACGGAATGCGGCAACACCTTCGGCAAAATCGGCGGTGTAGCCGAGCTTGCGCTGCAGGTCGCGCTCCAGATCGAGCTGCGCATCGAGGGTCTGGCTGCTGGCGGCATTGAGGGCGGCTTTGATGGCAGCCAGCGCGTGCGGCGGTTTGGCCGCCAGACTATGAGCGATCGTCATGATCGCATCCATGAAGCCCTCATCGGGAAAGAGTTTCGCAATCATGCCGCAGGCCAGCGCCTGTTCGGCCGAGATGGTCTCGCCGAGCATGGCCAGAGCGCGGGCCTGGGCGTCGCCGACCGAGCGCGGCAGGAAGAATGTGCCGCCGGCATCGGGCATCAGGCCGATGCGGATAAAGGCCTGGGTGAAATTGGCCGAGTGGGCGGCAATGATGATGTCGCCGGCCAGCGCCAAATTGGCCCCTGCTCCGGCGGCCACACCATTGACCGCGCAGATGATCGGTTTGGGCAGCGCGCGCATGCGGCGCACCAGCGGATTATAATGCGCATCAATCGAGGCGCCGAGATCACGCGGACCGCCTTCCGGGTTGATATTGGAGAGCAGATCCGCCCCGGCGCAAAAGCCGCGCCCCGCACCGGTGAGCACCACGGCGCGCACATGCGGATCAGCCTCGATATCGGCAAAAGCGGCGGCCAACCCATCCTGAATACTGGAATCGAGTGCGTTGAGACGTTCGGGCCGATTGAGGGTCAGAACACGGACATGGTTTATGGTGTCGATCAAGACGGATTGGGTCATCGGCAGTTCCTCTCTATTTGCTTTTACTCTGCCCGTCATGCTTTCTCGCCGCAATGGCATAGGGGGTAACGAGATGGCGCAGATTGGCTTGGCGGTGCATGGCGGGGCGGGCACGATTCCGGCGCAAACTCTGCGGCCGGAGGTGGCTGACGCGCTGCATGAGGGGCTGCGCGCAGCCCTCGCGGCCGGGCTGCTGGTGCTCAAGGCGGGTGGTCCGGCCCTCGATGCGGTATGCGCGGCAGTGATGGTGCTGGAAGATGATTCGCAATTCAACTCAGCCCACGGGGCGGTATTCACCGCCGCCGGCCGGATGGAAATGGATGCGGCCTTGATGGAAGGCCATGGCCGACGGGCGGGCGCGGTGGCGGGAATTTGCGGGCCGCGCAACCCGATCCTGGCCGCGCGCGCGGTGATGGAGGCATCGGGCAATGTGCTGCTGATCGGCCAAGCGGCAGAGGAATTTGCCCGCGCCGAGGGGCTCGTGTTCATGGATGAAGCCTATTTCTCAACCCCCAGCCGGCGTGCCGCGCTGGCGTTGGAGCTGGCCCGCCGGGCCTCGGGCGCGCCCGATACACGCTCGGATGCCGACCGTCACGGCACGGTGGGGGCGGTGGCGCGCGATCAGGCGGGGCATCTGGCCGCCGGCACGTCAACCGGCGGGCTGACCGCCAAGCGCCCCGGCCGCGTCGGCGACACGCCGGTTTTCGGCGCTGGCACCTTCGCCGAGGATGCCTCCTGCGCGGTCTCGGCGACCGGCACGGGTGAGGTCTTCATCCGCTTTACCGCCGCCTCCGAGATTGCCGCACGGGTTAAATATGCCGGCCAAAGCCTTGAGCAGGCGGCGTTCGAGGTGATTGCCGAACTGGCGAGCGAGGGGGGCGATGGCGGGCTGATCGCAATCGGCGCGCACGGCCCGGCGGTGATGCCGTTTAATTGCGCGGGCATGTATCGCGGCTGTATCGGCGCCGATGGCAGCTTGCTGACGGCCATTCACAACGAGCCGTTCCGGGTGCGAAAACCCTGATCTGCGCAAAGTAATCTTGCTCAGACAGGGCCGATAAGCTACCGCACAGGCTCTGATTTTGTTCTGAGGAGCCGAAAAATGTCGTTCAGGGTTGCGGTCGTGGGTGCCACCGGTGCGGTGGGACGCGAGATTTTAAAGACCCTGGCCGAGCGCGATTTCCCCATTTCGGACATTGCCGCCATCGCCTCGGCGCGCACGACGGGCTCGCAGGTCTCGTTCGGTGAAGACCGCGTGCTGACCGTGCAGAATATCGACAAATTCGATTTCACCGGCTGGGATATCGCCCTGTTCAGCCCCGGTGCTGCGGTATCGGCCATTCACGCGCCGCGGGCGGCGGCGGCGGGCTGCGTGGTGATCGATAATACCAGCCAGTTCAGGATGGATCATGATGTGCCGCTGGTGGTGCCTGAGGTTAATCCCGAGGCGCTGAAAAAATTTGCCAAACGCAACATCATTGCCAACCCGAATTGCTCGACGATTCAAATGGTGGTGGCACTCAAGCCGTTGCATGACCGTTTCACGGTCAAACGCATCGTGGTGGCGACCTATCAATCGGTCTCCGGTGCCGGGCGCGAGGGGATGGATGAACTATTCAACTCCACCAAGGCGTTTTTCGTCAATGACGCGACCAAGCCGGAGCAATTCCCCAAACCCATCGCGTTCAACGTGATCCCGCAGATCGATATTTTCATGGATGACGGCGCGACCAAGGAAGAGTGGAAAATGGCGGTCGAGACGCGGAAAATTCTCGGCCCGGATATTGCCGTGATCGCGACCTGCGTGCGGGTGCCCGTCTTCATCGGCCATGCCGAGGCGGTGCATGTGGAATTCGAAAAACCGCTGACCGTGGCGGAAGCCCGGGCCGCACTGCGCCATGCGCCGGGTGTGGTGGTGATGGATGACCGCTTGGATGGCGGCTATATCACGCCCGCAGAATGCCAGGGCGAGGATGCGGTCTATGTCAGCCGCATTCGCAAAGACCCGACAGTGCCCAACGGCCTGGCGTTCTGGTGCGTGTCAGATAATCTGCGCAAGGGTGCCGCCCTCAACGCCGTGCAAATCGCCGAGGCACTCGTCGCGGGTAAATATCTGGTCCGTAAAGCGGCTTAGATCAATATTGGTTCCGATGGAGTCATTTGGCTCCAGCTAAACTAATATTGATCGATAAAATATATTAGAGTGTTTTTTATCAGATCAGAAATATTCTAAGGCGTCGGTAACATCACCGCCCCATCCGCTGCGCGGCACAGCGTGCCGTGTGCGGCCACGGCATCGATCGACAGGGCCGCGTAAATATGCGGGAACAAATCGTCGCCGCGCGAGGGCTCCCAGCGCAATGCCGCCCCGCAGACGGACAGATTGATCGCCAAAATCACCAGATGGGATTGATCCGGATAATGCTTATCCAGCGTCGCGGAAATCTGGCCCGCGGTTGATAGATGAATAAAGCCGTCGGCGATGTCGGCGTCACTGCCGGCATACTGGCCGCGCTGTTGCATCTGGCGGAAATCAGCGCTCGTCATGATTTTATAAGCGATATGATCAGTCCTCATGCACAATTTTATCCCCACACTCATAAAGCGCTATTTTGTGCATCGCAAAACAGCATTAAAGTGATTTTTATCAATGAGTTACACAATTTCGTTTGCCTGATGTCACAGCTTGCCGGCGGCTTGCTCCACAGTCTTATCCACAGGTGCTGTGTAGAAAATATCCTCCAGGCGGCGCAGCAAATCCGCCCGCTGCAGGCTCGCCGGCAAGGGCGGGTGGATGTGAATATGCAGAGTGCCGGATGATTTGCCGAATGCGTTGCGGCCCCAGAACAGACCCGAATCGGTGGCGACCGGTATGACCGGCAAGCCAGTTGCTTTCGCCATGGCCGCGATGCCCGGCTGCAGCGTGGTACGCACGCCCGGCGCCACGCGCGTGCCTTCGGGGAAAATGATCAATTGCCGGCCGGCCGCCGCGGCCTCCGCCGTTTGCTTGAGCAGGCCGCGCAAGGCCGCCGCCCCGCCATCGCGGTCCAGCGCGATCTGCCCCGACGGCAGGATCAATGGCCCAAAGAGCGGCATGCGGGTGAGTTCCTGCTTGAGGACATAAGATGGCTTGGCCACCAAGGTGAGCCAGACCAGCGTATCGAAGGCCGATTGATGCTGCGAGGCGATGAGCGCGGCACCGGTCGGGAGATTCTCAAGCCCGGTCACTTGCACGCGGATGCCGCAGATCAGCTGCAGCGTCCGCAGGATCAACCGCGCCCAGGCCTGACCGAAGGGCAACAGCCGCGCGGGTGCGACGCGCAGCAGAACATGACCCCACAGACTGCCGAACAGGCCGCTGCCGAACAGCAGAATGTTGAACAGCAACGAGCGGAGAAATCTCATGTCGCCAGAACTTTCAGGCTGTGCGCCGCAAATGCGCCAAGGCCCAGCCTGACAGCGACATATTTGGTATATTCCTCTGCCAGGATCTGCAAACTTGACCAGGTCAGAAAATGCGTCATGGCCGGCGGCTTAACCGGCCAGGCGATCAGCGCGATGCCGGGCAAAGCCTTGTGCAAATCGAACAGCGCGCGCGGCATGTGGTAATCGGCGGTGACCACGATCAGCGAAGTAAGATGATATTGCGCAACCCAATGCGCGGTTTCGATCGCGTTGCCGACCGTGCTGATCGCCTGATGCCCGAGTGTGATGCCGGCGGCGAACGCTGCCGCGTCGATCCCGTCGCGCGGCGTGAAATCACCCAGATAAGTACCCACTCCGGCGCCTGAAATCAGTAATCGCGGCGCAGCGCGGGCAACCAGCAGGCTCAGCCCGGCACGCACCCGGTCCTTGCCACCGGTCAGCACAACGATACCATCCGCGTGCGGCACGGCATTGGGCGGCTGCTCAGATGCGACCAGCCCGGCAAACAGCACAAAGCCCGCCGCCCACAGCCCGGCCAGCACGACGCAGACCCCCATGATAAAGCGGAAGATGTGGGGCAAGCCGCCCCGGCGGCGGCGGCGCGGCCTCATATCAGCCGTCGCAACCAGCCGCGGACCGTGATTTGCGCGGCAATCCAACCGATCAGAGCGGCCATGCCGGCCAGCAAGGCCGGCGCGCCCCACAGGATCGCGGGAAGGCTGTCGCGAATTTGCCCAAGTTCCTGCAGCTTCCCGCTTGCCGGAGGTGCGGCCAGCGGCACCGCGGCGGCAAAGGGTGCCGAGAGATGGGCCAGCCAGAGCAGCAAAGGCAAGGCCAGCAAAGCGCCCGCCGCACCACCCAGAAACGCAAGCCGCAGGGCACGCGAGGCGAAGCGATTGGCAATATCGGCATCCAGGGCGCCCAGGCCGTGGATGATTTCAATCGAGTCACGGCGCTGGGCGAGCCCCGCCCGCACCGCTACCGCGACGACGGCTCCAGCAACCAGGGCGACGACGATCAGAATAGCCGCGGCCGACGCCTGCAGACTGCCGGTGAGGTCGCCAAGGCGCGCAGCCCAGGTGGCACCGCTATCGACCATCGCGCCGGGTGCCAGCCCGGTCAGGGTGGTTTGCAAGGCGGTGAGATCAATCGGGCGCGGTGCGGTCGCGGTCATCACCGCCGGCAGGCTGATCGGCAGATCGGCTGCGTCATGCCCGAGCCAGGGGGCGAGCAGGCTTTGCAGATCGGCGGGCCCGAGTTGCTTGACGTGATCGACCCCGCTTTGCCTCTGCAATGCGGCCAATACCGCTGCCTGACGGGACAAAGCGGGCGCTGTAGCAGGCGGGTTTGCCGCAGGCGGGGTGCCGGCCGGCTGCGTAGGATCGGGCACTTCGATCGTCAATGTGCTGCGTGCGCTGTCCTGCCAATGGGTGGCGAAATTGGAAGCGGCCAGGCTGCCGGCGAAGGCGAGTGCCGCGAGGAAGCTCATGGCGGCCACCAGGAAGGGCAGCAGCCGGTCGGCCATGGCGGATTCCAGGCCGAGCGAGTCGATCGGTCGGGTGGCGAACCGCCTAGCCATGCCGGATCAGCCGTCCTGCGGAAAGTTCAAGCACCGGTGCCGGATGGCGGGCAATCAGGGCGGTATTGTGCGTGGCGACAACGACCGTGGTGTTGAGCCGGTTCAGCGCGGTGATCAGCAACATCAATCTTTGCGCCTGATCATCATCGAGATTGCCGGTCGGCTCATCGGCGAGGAGCAAAGCCGGGCGGGCGACCACCGCGCGCGCAATGGCGACACGCTGCTGCTCGCCGCCCGAGAGTTCGTCGGGCCGGCTGTCCAGCCGCCCTGACAGCCCAACCCAGCGCAGCAATTCCGTCACATCCGCGCGCACCCGTATTTCGGTTTTGCGCGCCAACCGCAACGGCAGCGCCACATTATCATAGGCCGAGAGATGCGGCAGGAGACGGAAATCCTGATACACAACGCCAATGCGCCGGCGCAGGAGCGAGGAGGTCCGCCGATCGACCCGGCTGATATCAGTCTGAAACAATGAAATACGGCCGCGCGAGGGATGTTCGGCGAGATACATCAGTTTCAGCAGGCTGGTCTTGCCGGCACCGGAGGCGCCGGTGAGCCAGCGAAACCCGCCGGCGGCGATTTCAAAATTCAGGTCATGCAGGATCTGCGTGCTCGGCGTGCCATCCCGGCCCGCCCCGTGGCGACCGGTATGCCGATAAGCGAGCCCGACAGATTCGAATCTGACCATTCACCCCTCCGCCGTGCGCCAAGCCGGCTTGTGCTCCTCTCTGCCCTTCATCGCTGCGGTTGGGCAAGCGGCGGCGCGTGATTTTGCAACGTTCCACCGGTTGCGCAGCTTGGACAATAATGCCATTCGACAAATTGTCATGCGGTTGTCCTGTCCTCAATGTCCGGCGATTTATGAAGTGCCCGATGCTCTGCTGAGCCGGAATCCCGCCCGCATGCGCTGCACGCAATGCGGCGCGGAATTTGTTTCCCCGGCAACCGCCATCGTCATTGCGGTCCAGAAATTGCCCGAGCCGGTATCAGAATCGCTGCCCGAGCCCATGACCCAACAACCCGATCGCGTTGCGGCAGCACCAATGGTTCAGGATAATCAGGTCGTGATGACCAATCCGGCCATGGCCGAGGCATCAATTGACACAGCCGACCGGCCATACCCTGAACCTGAACCCGAGCCGACAGTGGAAATCCGGCAGGCGCGGGCACCGCAGGCAGAGATTTTATCGGCGGAGCCCGAGGCCGGATCAGCCGGGTTCAATCAATTGCTGCAATCGGCGCGCGGCACACCGGGCGACGATGCCCCCACACCGTCAGCCGGTCGCACCACTCACCCCTGGCTCGTGTCGTTTCTGGCGCTGCTGGTCATTGTCGGTGTGCTCTATGTCCTGCGCGGCCAGATCATGCATGCTTGGCCGCCCAGCATCCGCCTGTATCAGGCGCTGAAATTGACCGGCAAAGCCGGCTGACCTCAGGCTTTGCGACTCGGGCAGGTATTAATCCCGAGCAGACCATAAGCCGGACAATTGCCGGCCAATCCGGTCAATAACGGCACCACGCCGATATAAGCCCACCAGCCCAGCTCATGGGTGGCGGCGGCGATGATCAGCGCGGCGCCGACCACAACGCGCAAGCCGCGGTCGATCATGCCTTCGTTTTGTACCATGTCTCACTCCTTTGAATGACTTGCCAACGCGCATGATTGAACCGGTCCGGCCACCCGTGTCCTTGATCAGGATCAAACGGAAGCAGCATCAAGGCGCCCGTGCGCTTGACGGCGCGTGCCGACTGCGCCGAATTTGCAGCCTGATCGTTGGATAACGACCCGCACTCACAGCTTCGGGCAAGGTCGGATGGCCCAGCCGGAAGCCCTATTGATCTCGCCGCCGCCACAGGAGCCACTATTGTCCGCTGATTTGCACGCCGATCTTCTCACCATTGATACCCATGTCGATATTCCATGGCCGCCAGGGGCCGATTTTTTCGCAGCCGGGCCGCGCAATGTCGATCTGCCGAAATTGCGCGCGGGTCGCGTGGGGGCCGTGTGCTTTGCCGCTTATGTTCCCCAGGGCAAGCGTGACGAGGCAGGCAACAAGGCGGCCCAGGATCGGGGCCTGGCTATGCTCGAGGCGATAGCGGCCATGGCAGGCCGGCAGGGCGAGACCGTGCTGGCGCGCAAGGCTGCCGACATCGAGGCGGCGCACAAAGCCGGCCTGGTCGCGATCATCCCGGCGGTGGAAAACGGCACCGCCCTGGGCGGCGATCTGAGCCTGCTCGACCGCTTCGCCGCCCATGGCGTGCGCTACATGACGCTGACCCATAACGGCCATAACGCGCTGGCCGATGCCGCGATCCCGCTGCGTGACCTGGGCGATAACACGGCCGAGCATGGCGGCCTTTCAGCCCTCGGGCGGCAGGCGGTGGGGCGGATGAACCAACTGGGCATGCTGGTCGATGTGTCGCATCTGGCAAAATCGGCCATGCTGCAGGCGGCGGACCTGTCAGCCACGCCGATTCTGGCGACTCATTCCTGCGTCCGGGCCCTCTGCGACCATCCGCGTAATCTGGATGATGAGCAGCTCGATGTGCTGCGGCGGATCGGCGGTCTGATCCAGATCACCATGGTGCCCGGCTTTCTGCGGCCGAAAGCCCGCGCCGAGGCGCTGAGTGTGCGTGATATCGCAGATCATATCGATTACGTGGCGCAGCGCATCGGCATCGCGCATGTCGGCATTGGGTCAGATTTCGACGGCGGCGGCGGTGTCTCAGGGTTCATGGATGCCTCCAGCGCGCCGGCTTTGACCGCCGAGTTGGTCCGCCGGGGCTATGACGACGCCGCGCTGCGGTCGATCTGGGGTGGAAATTTCCTGCGGTTGCTGCGGCAGGCCGAGGCGGTGGCCGGCAGCTCGATCAATATTGGTTTAGATGGAGTCACTCGACTCCAGCCTAACCAATGAAATTGATCGGAACATATGGCCAGAGCGGGTGCGTGATAACGCATCCCGCTCGGGCCGGCGAAACCCTTACGGAAATGATACTTGCCTGACATCCGGCCGGGTGCCATTGGGCGACAGGTTCTGGGAGTCGCTATGTCGGTATCGATTTCGAGCATGAGCAGCACAGCGGCACGGGCCCTGTGTCTGGCGCTGGGCCTGCTCGCTGCCCCCTTCTCGGCGGCACATTCCTTGGCGATGCCGAGCAGTTTTGCGCCGCTGGTGCACGAGGTCTCACCGACGATCGTTGGCATTTCAGTGATGGAGAGCGCAGGCATGCAGCCCCTAGATGCCCCCCTGCCGCCGCAATTGAGCGGCAGCAGCCTGGCCAACCGGCGCCGCGCGCCTGCACCCGCCGCACAAATCGAAGCGGCGGGCTCGGGGTTCATCGTGAGTGCGAGCGGGCTGATCGTCACCAATAATCACGTCGTCGGCAACGCCAGCGACATCATCGTCACGCTCAACGATGGCAGGCGCCTGCCGGGGCGGGTCATCGGCACCGATCAATTGACCGATCTCGCGGTCATCAAAATCGATGCCGGCACCAAATTGCCTTATGTGAGCTGGGGAAATTCGGCGCAGGTGCAGGTCGGCGATTGGATTCTGGCGGCCGGCAATCCGTTTGCGCTCGGCAATTCATTCACCGCCGGCATTGTCTCAGCGCGTGGACGCGACATCGGCGACGGGCCGTTCGATCATTTCCTGCAGCTCGACGCGCCGATCAACCCGGGCAATTCCGGCGGCCCTGATTTCGACATGACGGGCCGCGTCGTGGGCATCAATACCGCCATCGTCTCACCCTCGGGCGGGTCGGTCGGCATCGGCTTTGCCATCCCCAGCGACACCGCGCGCGGCATCATCGACCGACTAATCTCCCATGGCAGCATTCCGCGCGGCTGGCTCGGCATTTCCGTGGGCAATCTGGCCTCAGGCGGGCCAGGTGTTGCGGTAACCGGCGTGCAGCCGCATGGTCCGGCGGCGCAAGCAGGATTGGTGACCAATGACATCGTGCTGGCGGTCAATGGCCGGACGGTGAATGATTCGAACGATTTGATCCGGGCGATCGCCGCTGTGAGCCCGGGGCAGAGACTGCGACTGAAAGTCGATCAGGATGGCCGATCATTCGGCGTCAATGTAGTCGTCGGCCGACGGCCGGCTGAATTAGGAGACTGAATCCATGCGGATATTGGTGGTCGAAGACGATCGGGATGTGGCTGGTTTTGTGGTCAAGGGCCTGCGCGAGGCAGGCCATACCGTAGAACATTCGGATAATGGGCGCGATGGGTTGTTCATGGCGGCGTCGGAGAATTTCGACGCCATCATTCTCGATCGGATGCTGCCGGGCGGCATCGATGGCCTGCGCCTGCTGGAGACGCTGCGCGCCCAGGATAATGCGGTGCCCGTGCTGTTTCTCTCCGCCCTGGGCCAAGTGGATGACCGGGTGAAGGGCCTCAAAGCGGGGGGCGATGATTATTTGACCAAGCCCTTCGCCTTTGCCGAGCTTCTCGCCCGGGTCGAGGCGCTGGCCCGGCGCGGCAAGGGCGAAGGCCCGGCGACCCGCCTTCTGGTCGGTGATCTGGAGATGGATTTGCTCTCGCGCGGGGTGAAGCGCGGTGGCCAAAAGATCGATTTGCAGCCGCGCGAATTTCGCCTGCTGGAATATCTCATGCGCCATGCCGGCCAGGTCGTGACCCGCACCATGCTGCTGGAGGGCGTGTGGGATTATCATTTTGACCCGCAGACCAACGTCATCGACGTGCATGTCTCGCGGCTGCGTCAGAAAATCGACAAACCTTTCGAGACGGCGTTGCTGCATACCGTGCGCAATGCCGGATATATGTTGCGTGTCGAAGAGGCCTGATACCATCGGACATAGATGATGACACATCATCGTAGATCGTTGGTATCGCGCGCGGGGATGGCGGGGCGACCGCGCGCCAAAAAAGACTCTCATACAGGCGGTCATTCTTCATGACCTCTGATATGAGACGGTCAATGCGTCGGCCGGCCGAGATCCCTCTGGCCACCAAGCCCGATAGCAAACCGCGGCGCACCCCGTTGATCCGTTCGGCGGGGATACGCTTTGCTCTGCTCTATGCCATGGTGTTCGGACTGAACGGCATCATTCTGGCATTTTCGCTGTGGTATTCCACGGTGGGGTTGTTGCAGCGGCAGGTCGAGGCGGCGATCCGGGCGGATGCGGCAGGGCTTTCAGAGCATTTCAGCGAAGGCGGCTTGCCCTCGGTTCTGGTGACCATCAGTAATCGTCTGGCCTCGAATGCCGATGACAATGCGATTTATCTGGTCGTCGATCCGCTCGGCAATCGGATTGCCGGCAATTTGCAGCATTGGCCGACGGGGATGGATGCGCCCGACGCCTGGTATGAATTGCCAGTGACCCATGCCGGCACCAAATCCCTTGCATTGCTCAGGGAGTTTCAGTTGCCGGGCGGATTCCGCCTGCTCGTCGGGCGGGATGTCAGCACGCGCGCGGCATTGCGCCGGGTGTTGCGCAACGGGTTGCTGTTTGCGCTCGGCGTCATGCTGCTGCTCGGCGCGCTGGGCGCGGTATTGATCCGCAGCCTGTTTCGCCGCGCGCTCGCGGATATTTCATTCACCACACGGGCGATTGCGCGCGGCGATTTATCGCGCCGGGTGCGGCGCACCGGCGATGGCGACGAATTCGACCAGCTCGCCGAGACGATCAATGACATGCTCGACCGGATCGGCCGGTTAATGGACGGCGTGCGGCAAGTGTCCAACGCCATTGCGCATGATTTGCGCACGCCGATCACCCGCGCGCGTGCACGGCTGGAGGATGCCGCGTTGCACGCAGAATCCGAGCCCGAATTGCGCGCCGCGGTGGAGCGGGCGACGTCGGATCTCGATGGCATTGTCTCAGTGTTTCAGGCCTTGCTGCGGATTGCTGAAATTGAAGCAGGCTCCCGCCGTTCGGCGTTCGCACCGATCGATCTGACACCTCTGGTCGATGATCTGGCGGAGCTATATGGCGCGGTTGCCGAAGAACGCGGCGCGGAGCTGACATGTTCGCGCAACAACCAACTGCCGATTCTGGGTGATCGGGATTTAATCCAGCAGGCGATTGCCAATTTGCTCGATAACGCCTTGAAATTTTCGCCCGATCACGGGGTCATCGAGCTCAACGCCGTGCGCTCGGAGACCGGTGTGGAAATCAGTGTCGCCGATCGCGGGCCAGGCATTCCCGAAGCGGATCGCCTGCGGGCCACCGAGCGATTTTTCCGCGCAGAGACCGCCCGCAACACCCCCGGCTCGGGCCTTGGCCTCGCCCTGGTTGCCGCGGTCGCGCAATTGCATAACGGCACGCTGCGCCTGGAAGATCACCATCCTGGTTTGCGCGCTGTTCTGGCCATTCCCACCGATGCCAAAATGACCGCGCCAAACATGCTGCGCCATCCCGACGATACGCAGCGTTGAGCGGCTGAGTGGCCTGTGTTATTTGTTCTGACGGTCGACCAATGCCTGCGCAACCATTTTGATATTTGCGTCATCAATCGAGGCGCCAAACACCGTGCGCATTTTCGTCACCTCAGCGGTCCACGCGGCAAGCGATAATTTCGGCTGACGATTGACAAAGCCCGCCGAGTGGCAAGTGAGGCAATGCGAGTTGAGCAAAGCGGCATCCTGGCCGGTATAAAGCCCGCCCGGTGCTGGCAAAGTGACGCTGGTGGGTTTGAACACCACACCCTGGCTGGTCTGGGCAGCAAGCGCCGCACTGCCGGCGATCGCGGCCAGTAACACAGTGAAGCCGATTATTTTGAATTTCATTTCCGTGCTCCCTTAGATCAGTATAGGTTTAGCTAGCGTCACTTGACTCTGGCTAAACCTATGAAATTGATCGATAAAATACGCATAGCGCGTGTCATTGTATAACGATCACGCTCTAACTGGCCACGACATTGATTTGTTCGATGGCGTTGTACATGAAGCCGCCCGGGTTCCATGCCGCTATTTTCGGCTGCGTCTGCCCTGCTTCGTTGGTCGCACGCACCATCAATGTATAAGCGCCGGCCTTGGGTATTTCAAAAGCGACACGCCAGGCGCGGTTGCCGTATTTACCCCAATTCTTGCCCAGCACAGCCGGCTTGTAAGTGGCACCGCCATCGCTCGAAAATTCCACCGCTTTGACGGCGCTGTTGCCGCCAAAAGCAAAACCCTCGGCATTGATGGTCCGCCCCGTTTGGATTTTATCGCCATCGACATGGCTGGTAATGAAACTGCGCGGCACCATGGCGCTGATCGGCACGAAATCGACGCCTTTTTGCCCTGGGGTCATCGCACCGGTCGGGTTATTGGGCACTTTATAAGCGACCTTCATCCAGAACCCTTCGCCCGGATGCTCCATCACTTCAATTTCATGGACCATTTTCACCCAATAAGTGGAATACCAGCCCGGCACGACCAGACGGGTGGGAAAGCCGTTGAGCAGCGGAAATGTGTCACCGTTCATCTCGTAGGCCACCATCACGTCACCATCATTCGCGCGCCCCAGCGGCAGGACTTTTTCGAACCGGTCGGCTGCGGGATAGGGTGGGGTGAGCTGTTCGAGGCTGCGAAACGCAACATGGGTGGCGCTCGGTTTGACACCGGCTTTGGCAAGCAGAACGCTGAGCGGCACGCCGGTATACATGGCATTATACATCGCCCCGTTATTCCATTGCGCGCCGGCGACACGCGGTGAGATATGACCCCGGCTATTGCCCGAGCACTGATTGACTGCCGCCAGTTTACGCGGCGCGAACTCGTTCACCAATTCGGCCAATGTCAGCTCGTAAGGCCGATCGACAGCGCCTGATATTTTCAGCCTGAATGTGCCGGGGTCCACGCTGGTCGGAAAATCTGCCATGTGCCAACGCACATAAGCCCGATCGTTGGGAATGAAGAGATGTTGCCGAAACACGTCCCATGGCGTTTCCAGCAAAGGTGCCCGCGTCCGCTGCAATATCATCTCGCCCTTGCCGGGGAATGTGCCCGCGGCGACGATTGGCCGCACACCATTATCGAACGGCAAACTGACCGTCGCGTCATCGGCCCAGGCGCGCGGCGCCGTTGCGGCCAAAGCACCCATCGCACCGGCGGCAACCGAGGCTTGCAGGAGAGAGCGCCGCTTCAAGCGGCCCGCAACCGGTTCTGATATCATCTCAGGATACATGAACGTCTCTCCCGTCATTTGTTTTGATCCGCTTTAAACTTTGCAGTCTCAAAACCGTAACATGAGTTTGACCGTTCAACAATGACGATAACGTTCGCTGATTTTAAACGTTTCAATCGATTCGAATGATTAAACGACCCAAGGACCGGGCCGCGGGGCGCATCCACATGACCGACATCCCGCATGACCCGTCATTGTCCATCAATTGATCGGCGATTGAAAGCGGGATTGATTCAGCTGGAGGCGCTTGGACCCGGCTGAACCTATGATAGAGATCGTAAAAAAGCTTAAAGAGCGTCGCTGTAAAACGATCTGCTATCTAAACCCGCATCGGCATGAGTACAAAAATCGCACTCGGGTCGGCGGCGTCACGCACCAGGGTTGGCGCAGAACCGTCGGCGAACACAAACTCAACCTCATTGCCGACCTGTTCGGTCACGTCATTGAGATAGCGGGCCTGAAAGCCGATTTCGATCGGTGTGGATTCATAGGCGACATGATCGGAATCAAGCTCCTCCGAGGCTGTACCCTGCTCGGGGCTGGTCGCCGAGAGCACCAGCAAATCGCGCCCGACCGAAAGTTTCACCGGCTTGTGGCGTTCGGAGGAAATCGCGGAAACACGCGCCACCGCATCGGAAAAATCCTTGGTGCCGACACGCAGGATTTTATCATTACCGACCGGGATCACACGGTTATAATCGGGGAACGTGCCATCAATGAGCTTGCTGGTCAGTTTCATCGTGCTGATGGTGAACTGAATCCGCGTCTCGGAGAGAGCGATCTCAACATCATCGGTGATTTCTTCGAGCAATTTGCGCAATTCGCCGACGGTTTTGCGCGGCACGATCACGCCCGGCATCCCGGCCGCCCCTTCGGGCAAAGTCTCCTGCACACGTGCGAGGCGATGGCCATCGGTCGCGACGGCGCGCAACACCGGCTGGCCTTCATGTTCGGCGGCGTGCAGATAGATACCGTTCAGATAATAGCGGGTTTCCTCGGTGCTGATGGCAAAGCGGGTTTTATCGATCAGGCCGCGCAAAGCATGGGCGGAAATATTGAATTTATGGCTGAGCTTGCCGGCATCGAGCTTGGGAAATTCATCAGTGCTGATCGCCACCAACTTGGTCGCATAGCGGCCCGCGCGCAGCGCCAGCGGTGCATCGCCACCGGGATGATCGAGCTCAATTTCAGCATGTTCGGGTTGCCGACGGACGATTTCGTAAAGCGTCGCGGCGGGGACGGTGATGGCGCCATCGCGTGAGGTAGAGGCCGCAACGGTCTCGATCAGCGCGATTTCCAGATCGGTCGCGGCAATCGATAACCTGCCTTCTTTCACGGCGAGCAGCACATTGGCGAGGATGGGTATGGTGTTCCGTTTTTCGACCACGTTCTGAACATGGGCCAGCGCCTTCATCAGCGTGGCGCGATCCGCCTTGAGTTTCATAATGCCCTTCCAACCCGCTCTTGCGACTCCGCGACTCCGGACCCGTCCTGCGCTCTTACACTAGCGCCGCGGAAATGTCGCGCAAGCATGTCAGCAAGGAAATGCGCCAGCTCAGCAGGCCGCCCTGCCGCAGCCCAACCACGGTCACTTCAGGATTCGAGCATCCGGCGGAGCAATTCCACATCCTCGGCAAACCCGGAATCCTGGGCCATCAACTCGGTCACCCGCGAGACCGCATGCATGACCGTGGTATGATCCCGATTGCCGAATTTACGGCCTATTTCGGGCAATGACCGGCTGGTCAGTTGCTTGGCGAGATACATCGCGACCTGGCGCGGCCGAGCGATGTTGCGAGCCCGGCGGGCCGAGGACATTTCGCTGATTTTGATCGTATAATGTTCGGCGACGCGCTTTTGAATTTCCTCGATCGTCACCCGCCGATCATAAGCGCGCAGCACGTCATGCAGCACCTCCTGGGTGGCTTCGAGCGTCACCGGACGGTCGAACAAATTGGCATGGGCCACCAGACGGTTCAGCGCGCCTTCCAGCTCGCGCACATTCGGGGTGATTTTATGGGCGAGGAATTCCATCACCCGGGCCGGCACATCCACCCCCGCGCGCGCGGCCTTGGCTTCAAGGATGGAAATCCGCAATTCATAAGTGGTGGCATGCAAATCCGCGACCATGCCGCAGCCCAGACGGGTGCGCAGCCGGTCCTCGATGCCGGACAGATCGGAGGGGGATTTATCCGCCGAGACGACGATTTGTTTGCCCGAATCGATCAAGGCGTTGAATGTGTGGAAGAATTCTTCCTGAGTATTATCCTTGCCGATCAGGAACTGCAGATCGTCAATCATCAGGATATCAACGCTGCGCAATTCATTCTTGAATTCCAGCGTCGATTGCCGGCGCAGCGCATTGATGAAGCGATACATGAATTTTTCCGCCGACATGTAAGCGACGGAAACCGGACGGCCATTGCGGTTGATATCGTTGCGGCGCGACAGCTCCCAGGCGATGCCGTGCATCAAATGCGTCTTGCCGAGCCCGACCCCGCCGTAGAGAAACAGCGGGTTGAACCCCGCCGAAGCCGGGTTTTCGGCGACACGCCGGGCGCAGGCATAGGCGAATTCATTGGGCTTGCCGACCACGAACGTATCGAAGGTGAAGCGCGGATCGAGCGGGGCGGCATTCTCCGCCGGCCGGTCATCGGCCACGCGGCGCGGCGCGGGGGCCATGGGCAAGGGCGCGCTGGTGGGCTCCGCGAGGTCGGGGGCAGTGCCGGTGTTCGGGCGAGTGCGAATATCAACCCGGCGGACAGATGGGTTTTCAGCCTGCCAGAACGATGTGAGAAGAGCCCCGTATTCCTTGCTGACCCAATCGCGCAGAAAGCGGGTCGGCAGAATAACGGTCAGTTCATCGCCATCCAGGCTGGCGAGGGCGACCTGCTTGAGCCAATTGCGATATTCAACATCGCCAACCTCACGTTGCAGACGCGCACGCACATTCGCCCACTGACGGGTGAGAGTCTGCTCATCGGTTGGACCTGGCGAGATGATCGATCGGGCCGTGGACTGGATCTCATGGTCATCATCCTGCAATCGTCTCGCTCCCAAATCCATGAACGCCCCACCCTATCGAATTCGCCAATTCAAGCCCAACAATATTATTTTTATACAGCAACAAGTTGCCTGAAAGACATTGAATTCACACAGTTTTTCGGGAAATACGCTTCATCCACAGGTTGCCCTGAAGATCATGCAAGCTAGGCCAAACAGGGGGCCTGGCGCAAGGCAAGAATCGTAAATTTCCGCAATCGTAACGTTTTCACTAGCAAGAATTAAGCTATATCAGCATGCTGGAAGATGGTTCCTAAGATCAGGCTGGAACTGCCTTGCATCACAGCACGATGTCCGATCAGCAACCGCAAATAGCGCGACGTTCCAGATTTGGAACGCCGTTTCCCCGGGCTCAAATTTCAGGTCATATCGCTCGGTCAATCGACCAGGATCTCATTCTCGCGCGTGATACACGACAAGCCGACATAACCGAGCACAAATTTGATCGATTGGCCGGGCCTGGACGGACCCGGCAGCCAGATCAGCCGGCCGGAAGCGCCTTCACGGCAGCGGACAGGCGGGAGATTTTCCGGGCAACAGTGTTGGCATGCGCCACACCTTTGCTGGCGGAGCGCTGGATTTCCGGCTGTGCCGCGCGCAAAGCTTCGGCAGCTTCGGTTTTCTTGCCGGCAGCGAGAGCTTCTTCCACCTTACGGACGAAACCATGAACCCGCGATTTGCGGGCCTTGTTACGAATGGTGCGGCGTTCGGTCTGACGAATGCGCTTACGTGCTGAAGCAATGTTGGCCATGGGTCTTTGTCTATCCAGAAAATGCGTCGGAAGCCGCGGTGTTTAGAGGCGGCTTACCGTTGCGTCAAGCTTTGGGTCGCGAATGATGGGCAGCGTTGCAAAGACGGTCAGCGCGAAAATGTCGCTTTGCGCTTTTCAATGAACGCGGACATGCCTTCGATCTGGTCCGGTGTGCCAAACAGCGAGAGAAATACCGCCCGCTCGTAACGCACACCCTCGCTCAGCGAGACCTCAAAGGCGCGATTGACCGCTGATTTCGCCAATTGCACGGCAGCGGGCGAAAGCGAGGCGATTTTCTCGGCGATTTTCAGCGCCTCGGCGATCAGATCCGCCGCCGGCACCACCCGACTGACCAGATTGGCCCGTTCGGCCTCGGCCGCATCCATCATCCGCGCCGTCAAAATCATGTCCATCGCCTTGGATTTGCCAACCGCCCGGGTCAGGCGCTGGGACCCGCCTGCACCCGGCAAAACGCCGAGATTGATCTCCGGCTGGCCAAATTTGGCGGTATCGGCGGCAATGATCATATCGCACATCATGGCCAGCTCGCAGCCGCCGCCCAGGGCAAAGCCGGCCACCGCAGCGATCACCGGCTTGCGAATGGTCAACACCGTCTCCCAAGTGTTGCCGATGAAATCATTTTTGAGAATCGCCGGATAGCTGCGCTGCTGCATTTCCTTGATGTCGGCACCGGCGGCGAAGGCCCGCTCCGATCCGGTCAGCACAATCGCCCCGACCGCCTCATCGGCGTCATAGAGGCGCAAAGCATGGCCGAGTTCGGTCATCAATTGATCGCACAGCGCATTCAGCGCGGCCGGCCGGTTGAGCCTGATCAGCGCGACGCGCCCATGGGTTTCGGTGGTTATCATCTCATAGCTCATCGGACTGGAACTCCCTTTGACTGGATTATGATCGCTTGGCGCAGCCCGGCATCGCGGAGCGCAGGCTTGATGGTCAACGCTGTGTGCGCGGGCAGTAGAAACTCGCCCGGTTGGATTGAACAATGCGCCGGATGCCGGCGCAAGCCGGCGCACCCGGGCAACTGGCGCAAGGCTGCCCCGCGCGATCGTACACCCGCCAGGCATGCTGGAAATAGCCCAGCTCGCCGCTCGGCTGGACATAGTCACGCAAGCTTGACCCGCCGGCCTCGATCGCCTCGGTCAAGGTCGCCCGGATGGCCGGCACCAGACGGGCGATCCAGGCGGGACCCACCTGACAAGCCAGGCGCCGGGGTGAAATCCCGGCACGAAACAGCGCCTCGCTGGCATATATATTGCCAATCCCCGCGACCACGCTCTGGTCGAGCAGTACGGTCTTGATCGGGCTGGACCGGCGCGCGAGGGCGTCCGCGAAATCTGGTTCATTGAACTCATTGCCGAGCGGTTCCGGCCCCATGCCGGCGATCAGCCAATGGGTATCCTCCATCTCGGTCGCCAGAAGATCGAGCGAGCCGAACCGGCGGGGATCGACGAACCCGACCCGGCTGCCGTCATCGGTCAGCAAAGTAAGATGCTCATGGGCCGCCGGCGGCGCATCAATCAGCATCCGGCCGGACATGCCAAGATGCACCAGCAGGCTGAAGCCGGTATCGAGCCGGACGAAAAAATACTTGCCCCGGCGGCGGAATCCCTCCACCCGCGCCCCCTGCACCGCTTGAGCTAGGCCCGCAGGGGCGGCAAAACGCAAATCCGCCCGGTGCAGCACCACCCGCTCCAGGCGGCGGCCTTGCAGCTTGGCGGCCAGGCCGCGCATCACAGTTTCGACTTCGGGGAGTTCCGGCATGATCGGTTTCAGCCTATATCCCACTCATCATGAACGACAAACAAGCTGACCTCGCTGATTTCGGATTCCGCACCGTCGATCGCGACGACAAGAAAACCCTGGTGCGCGAGGTTTTTTCCTCCGTGGCGCGGCGCTATGATGTGATGAACGATCTAATGTCGCTGGGCGTGCATCGGCTCTGGAAGCGCGATTTCGTCACCGCCCTCGACCCCAGGCCGCACCGCAGCCTGCTCGATCTGGCCGGCGGTACCGGCGACATCATGTTCCGCTGGCTGGACGGGGGCGGCGGCCCAGGCATTTTGTCCGACATCAATGAGGATATGTTGCGGGTCGGCCGGCAGCGGGCGGAAGCCCAGGGGCTGGTCGGCGGCATCAGTTTTCTCCTCACCGATGCCGAGACATTGCCAATCCCCTCAGGCTCGATGGACCGGGTTTCCATGGCCTTCGGGCTGCGCAACTGCACCAATAAAGAGCGCGTGCTGGCCGAGGCGCGGCGCGTCCTCAAGCCAGGCGGCAAATTTCTCTGTCTGGAATTCTCCCGCCTGACGGTCGCCGCGGCCATGCCTTTATATGACGCCTGGAGCTTTCGCGCTTTGCCGGCCATCGGCCAGATGGTCGCAGGGGATCGGGAGTCCTATCAATATCTCGCGGAGAGCATTCGCATGTTCCCCGATCAGGATATATTGGCCGACATGATGCGGGCCGCCGGGCTGGAGCGGGTGAGTTACCGCAATTTATCGGGCGGGATTGCCGCGATCCATCAGGGATGGCGGCTGTGACCAAGCGGGTATTGCTGATCATCTCGGGCGGAATTGCCGCCTACAAGGCGCTCGAACTGATCCGGCTGCTCCGGCAATCGAATATCGCGGTGAGTGCGCTGCTGACCAAAGGCGGCGCACAATTCGTCACCCCCTTATCGGTGCAGGCTCTGACCGAGGAGAGCGTCCATACCGATTTATTCTCACTGACCGCCGAGAGCGAAATGGGCCATATCCAGCTCTCCCGCGCCGCCGATCTGGTCGTGGTGGCACCCGCGAGCGCCGATATTCTGGCCAAGATGGCCGCGGG
>NCAP01000022.1 GCA_002255495.1 Rhodospirillales bacterium 20-60-12
GGCGACGATTTTGTCGGCGGCGTGGGCAACCAAATCGGGCAGGGCGATTTGCAATGCCGGATGCGCGTCGGTCATTTGCTGCAAGGTCGCATTCGCGGCGGTCTGATTGCCCTGGCGCGCCTGCCAGCTGGCCAGAATTTGGGCCAGACGCAGATTTGGCTCGGTGTAGGATTTGGCGGCCGCGTCATACAAGGAGGCCGCCTGCGACTGATCGCCGCCGATATCGGCGATCAACGCGGCACTCAGTGTGTAGACCGGGCCAAAGGGCGCATTGTTGGATAAGGGTGTCAGACGGGCGATGGCCGAAGCGGTTTTACCATCGCCGGCCTCGGTCCAGGCGAGCAGCAAGGGCCGGAGAAGGCCGGTCAGACCGGAATCGGGTAAACTCGCAAATTGCGTGGAGGCGGCAGTAAAATTGCCATTCAATATGTCCCGATTGCCCAGCAGCATGGCGGCCATCGGGTTTTGCTTGACCTCGCGGGCGAGCGGCAGGGCGGATGAAGGGTCGGCGAGAATGGCTGAGATGAAAGCCTGTTCGGCGAGTTTCTGGTCGTGCGGTGCGAGGGCAAGGGCGGCGGCGTAATATTGCGCGGCGGCGGCGGAATCCTGGGTTTGCTGGGCATAGCGCGCGGCCAGAAAATCGCCATAGGCGTTCGGCATGACATAGGCGGCCGCTGCGTTGTCCGGTGGATCAGTGGCGGCGCAGGCGGATAGCAGGACCAGGATGGGCAGAACCGCCCGGATGGGGCTCGATGACATGACGCTCATAATCCTTGTCTAAAGCATTTTCAGCTTTCGTGAACATGCTCTATCATGGATTTGACGGGGAGGCGGGTGAACCATGGATCAAGAATACTCCAAACAGACCAAGGGCGTTCTGGTGACGGTTCGGCCGATCTATCTCGACGAGCAGTCGCGCCCTGAGGAAGGCCAATTTGTCTGGGCGTATCAGGTGCAAATTGCCAATCACGGGCCGCATGTTGTGCAGCTTTTGCGCCGCAGTTGGAGCATTACCGATGCGCGCGGCCGGGTGCAGGTGGTAACCGGGGATGGCGTGGTGGGCGAGCAACCGGTGCTGCGGCCGGGCCAGGCCTTTGAATATACCTCTGGCGCACCGCTCGAGACGCCTTCGGGGTTCATGGTCGGACAATTTCACATGATGTTGGTGCCGACCGGTGAGTTGTTCGATGCCGATATTCCGGCCTTCAGCCTCGATAGCCCCTATCAGAGCAAGCAGGTGCATTGATGAATAACATCCCCACGCGACTTGTGAAGGTCAATGACATTGCCATGAACGTGGCCGAATTGGGCAGCGGGCCGCCGCTTTTGCTGATCCATGGCTGGCCGGAATTCTGGTTCACCTGGGCGAAGATCATGCCTGTTCTGGCGCGTCAATTTCGCGTTATCGCCCCCGATCTGCGCGGCTTTGGGGCTTCGGATAAGACCCCTGCCGGGCGGACCGACGCGATGACGGCGGAATTGCATGCGGCCGATCTGCGTGCATTGCTCGATGCGCTGGATCTGCCCGTGGTGGGTGTTGTGGCGCATGATATCGGCGCGTTGATCGGCCAGCATCTGATCCATTCGGCACCCGGGCGGGTGAGCAAATTTTTTACGTTTGACTGCCCGTATCCGGGGATCGGCAAGCGGTGGATCGAGGGCGGGCAGATCGCGCGGTCTTGGTATATGTGGTTTCACCAGACCAAGCTGGCGGCAGACCTGGTGGGACATTCGCGCGAGACCTGCGCGATATATATGAAATTTTGTCTGACCGGCGGCTGCAAGCAGCGCCATGCCTTCGACGATGTGTTCGACATATTTGTCGACAACATGATGCAGCCGGGCAATTTGCAGGGCGGGTTCAATTGGTATGTCGGCATGGCCAAGCCCCGCCCTGCCCCACCGCCGATCAAGATTCCCACGCGGATTTTGTGGCCCGAGGCCGATGGGGTGTTTCCGGTGGCCTGGATGGACCGGCTCGGCGAATTTTTCACCGAACTGCAAGCCGATATTTTCCTAGATGTCGGCCATTTTCCGCATCACGAGGCGCCTGATCGGGCGGCTGAATATATCAGGGCGTTCTTTCAGCCGGCCTGAGCTGCCTTGCGGGTTAGGCACATTTGCCCATATCCCCATTTCCAGTCGGCATTCCGCCGGGCGGACAAAGCCAGTCGAGACGGAGATCAGCGGTGAACATACAAACCCCGCGCGCTAAATTGGGTAAGGGAAATCGAGCCAGTAAGCGGCCCACCCGCGCTGAAGCCGAAGATGCGATCCGCGTGATGCTCCGGTGGGCGGGTGAAGACCCCGAACGCGAAGGGCTGCTGGATACGCCGGCCCGGGTGGTCAAATCCTACGAGGAGTTCTTTGCCGGCTATGGCGAGGACCCGGTGGCCATGCTGGCGCGCACCTTCGAGGAAATCGAGGGCTATGACGAGATGGTGGTGCTGCGAGATATTCGCTTTGAGAGCCATTGCGAGCATCACATGGTGCCGATCATTGGCCGCGCCCATGTCGCTTATCTGCCGGGCAGCCGCGTTGTGGGCATCAGCAAGCTGGCCCGAGTGGTCGATGCTTATTCCAGGCGGTTTCAGATTCAGGAAAAGCTCACCGCACAGATTGCCAACACCATCAATGATGTGTTGCAGCCTCGCGGTGTCGCGGTGGTGATGGAAGCGGCCCATGAATGCATGACCACGCGCGGCGTGCATAAGACCGGCGTCACCATGATCACCTCGCGGATGCTGGGCGCTTTTCGTGACGATGCCTCAACAAGACGGGAATTTCTGGCAATGATTTCGCAGCGTTCGTGCAGCGGGATTGAGGGATAGACCAGAGCAAAATTCATTTGAATTGAACCGCAAGGGTCAATCCAAATGAATGAATTTGCCCGCTAAAATGAAGCTAGAGTGTGATTGTTTTACAACGACCCGCTCTGCGTTCATTTTGTTTATCAATTTCATAGCTTTAGGTCGGGTTAAGTGATCCATCCTAAAGCTATGTTGGTCTAACTGTCCTTGCTACCGGTGGGAATACTCTGAGTGCTGGTTTCTGCCTCCAGGCCGAGCATCTGGGCCAGGCGGTCGAGGCGGCGGACGATCGATTCACCGGCGAATACGCCCGAGGATTCGGCCAATTCGAGGATCAACCGGCCCGGTGCGATGGTCAGGCTGGTGCCTGCGAGCAGAGGCGGAGTGCCGGCGCTGAGCGTGTAAGCGAGGCGCAGGGCGACGCCGAGCGTCTCAGCGCGGCGGGCGGCTGACATGTCGAGCAGCGAGCGTGCGGGGGCGAGGAACGGAGAGTCGATCTCGGCCTCGTAGCGCAGTGCCAGGGTGAGGGCGAGGAAGGCGCGAGCATGGTGATCGAGGCCGATACCGGGCTGGCGCAGCACGCGCAGAAAAGCCTGCTCGGCGCGATATTCGGGATGCTCATGGCAGCCGATATCTGACAGCCAGCACGCCGCTTCGCGCAAGCGGCGCTGGGCTCCGGTTTCGCTGGCAAAAATAGGCCCTGTCCAGCCAATCAAAGCCGGCGGCAGCCCGGGGTCGCGCAGATTGGCGGCGGCGAGGTCGCGGCCGGCGGCAAGCAGCGGATCCTCGGCACGGACGTCATCGGACAGGGTGCGGCTGAACCAGCCTTCGCGCAGGCCATTGGCCGAGAACACGATGCGGGCGGCGTTGGTGGAGCGCAACAGACGCCGCAAAATGATGGCGGCGTAGGGCAAATCCTCGATGCGGCGGCGCGGCACGCCGGGCAGGCGCTCGATGAATTTGCGCCCGGCCTCGCCGATCACGCCGGCGAGGTCGCGGGCTTCCTCGCGGCCGATCGTATAGTGATGGACCATGTTCAGCGGGTAGCCTGTTTGGGCAATATGAATGCGCGCCAATGCCCTGAATGCGCCGCCGGAGAGATAGAGATCTCGGCCGCTGCCTTCGGCGAGAAAGGGGAGCGCTTCGAATTCAGTGGCGACGATGGCGCGGGCACGGGTGGGGTCGGCGGCCGCGCGGTCCGCCAGACGAATGACACCGACCGGCACCGTGGCAGCGGCGCCGATGCGCCCGGCATCGAGCCGGACCAACTCGAGCGAGCCGCCGCCGAGATCGGCCAGGACGCCGTCCGCAGCCGGAATACCGCACAGCACGCCTTCGGCGGAGAGCCGGGCCTCCTCCTCGCCCGACAAAGTCGATAACAACAGGCCGGGGATGCCATCGGCAAGCCGCCGCATGAAGTCCTGACCGTTTTCGGCATCGCGGACAGCCGAGGTGGCGAGGACTTCAAACTGCACGACGCCCATCGCGCGGGCGATGGCATGGTAGCGGCGCAACACCGTCTCTGTCTGGTCCATGGCCGATTTTTCGAGCTTGCCGGTGCGGGTCAGGCCGCGGGCCAGACGTAGGACGGCTTTTTCGTTAAAAATCGATACGGGATTGCGGGCATTGCCTTCGAACACGACAAGGCGGACGGAATTCGAGCCGAGATCGACCACGGCGCGGCGCATTGGACGCCAGGCGGCGTTCTGTGCTCGATCTTCGGGGTGCGACAATGATTGATCCATGGATATGCTCCGTGCCGCTAAATGTAACGAATGCGTGGTGCCGCGCTGACGCTTGTCTGGGCGACCAGACTCATCGCTGAGTGATCATCGGTCTTTACAGCGTGATCATTGGACAAGGACACGCTCAATATTCGTTTCACCGATCAATTTCATCCGATGCCGCCCGACCTGCCGATCCAATCTGATCGGATGAAGCTCTACGCAGCTGTGCCTCCCACCGTTAAAGCTGAAAGTTTCAAGGTTGGCTGGCCGACACCGACGGGCACCCCTTGCCCGTTTTTGCCGCAGGTGCCGATGCCCGGATCGAGGGCCAGATCGTTGCCGATCATCTCAACCTTGGTCAGCGCATCGGGCCCATTGCCGATGATGGTCGCACCTTTGACCGGTGCTGTGATTTTGCCGTTTTCGATCATATAGGCTTCCGAGGCCGAGAAGACGAATTTACCGGATGTGATATCGACCTGGCCGCCGCCGAAATTCACAGCGTATAGCCCGCGTTTGACGGAGCGGATCATGTCATCGGCGGTGGCGTCACCGCCGAGCATGATGGTGTTGGTCATGCGCGGCATCGGGGTGTGGGCGTAGGATTGCCGACGGCCATTGCCGGTGGCGCGCATATTCATCAGCCGGGCATTCTGCCGGTCCTGCAGATAGCCGGTGAGAATGCCGTCCTCGATGAGGGTGGTGCGTGAGGTCGGGGTGCCTTCGTCATCGATGGTCAGGCTGCCGCGGCGGTCGGCCATGGTGCCATCGTCGACGACGGTGACGCCTTTTGAGCCGATGCGCGCGCCCATCAACCCGGCGAAAGCGGAGCTGCCTTTGCGGTTGAAATCACCCTCCAGCCCATGGCCGATGGCTTCATGTAATAAAATGCCAGGCCAGCCGGCGCCCAAGACAACCGGCACTTCACCAGCCGGTGCGGGAATGCTCTCGAGATTAACCTTCGCCTGACGGATGGCTTCATGAACGCCAGCCTGCCAGGCGGCGGGTTCGATGAAGGGGCGGTAGCTGGCGCGGCCACCTTCGCCGTGGCTGCCGGATTCACGCCGTCCGGCGCGTTCGAGAACGACGGCGATATTGAGCCGCACGAGGGGCCGGATGTCGGCGGTGATGCTGCCATCGGGGCGGAGAATCTCGACCACCTGCCATTCGCCGGCAATGCTGGCCATGACCTGGACGACTTCGGAATCGGCCGCGCGGGCATAGGCATCGATTTCGGACAGTAGGGCAGCGCGCTGGCCGAAGGGGATGTCGGTCAGCGGGTTGAGACCGGGGTAAAGGGCGGCAACCGACGGGGTGGCGGCGACACTGATCGAGCCGTGATCGGTTGCGCGGGCGGCGATGAGGGTTGCTGCGGCGCGCTGCAAGGCGGTTTCGGAGATTTCGCCGGCATGGGCATAGACACTGGCTTCGCCGGTGACCGAGCGCAGACCGAAACCGCGGCTGGTGTTGAAGCTGGCCGCGCGAATGCGGCCATCATCGAGGCTGATCATTTCTGATTCGCGGTATTCGAGGAATAGTTCGCCGTCATCGGCGCCTTGCAAAGCGGCGGCGACGTGGCGGCGCGCTGTTTCGGGATCGATCCCGTCATGTCCGTGAAAGAGTTTTTCGCCGGTGTGCAGAGCGTTCATGTGGGCGATGCCTCCAATTGCAAATTCGGGACGGACGCAGGCTGCGCACCGCGCAGGCTGTGGCGGGCGATAATGGCGGCGGCGAACAGCAGAACCGCATTGAGTTCGTGAACATAGCCGATTTCGACCATCGCGGATACCAGAGCCGTCATGCCTAGTAGGTATTGCAAAGCGACAAAACCGGCCAGCAGCAAGAACCCGTCGCGCGCTTTGGGTGTGAGCGGGGCGCGCAGACCGAACACGGCGGTGACCAGCACGACGCAGGCGGTCAGGGTTGCTAAAAGACGATGGACGAATTGCACGGTCGCCTGATTATCGAGGAAATTCAGCACGAGCGGGTGCAAGGCCAGAATATTATTGGGCACCCAGCGACCATCCATGGTGGGGAACGTGTTGAACACAGTGATGGCGTTGGTGGCAGCCACCAGCGTGCCGGCGGCCATGGTCAGCAGGATCAGCAGGATCGACAGATCGAGCCATTTTTTCAGATGCGCGCCGCCGGGCACCGGCTGGGGCTGCGGATTTTTAA
Source organism: Rhodospirillales bacterium 20-60-12 (assembly GCA_002255495.1). Taxonomy (GTDB): domain Bacteria; phylum Pseudomonadota; class Alphaproteobacteria; order Acetobacterales; family Acetobacteraceae; genus 20-60-12. The sequence continues at coordinate 6,716 of NCAP01000022.1, forward strand.
CGCTCAGAGCGGTCCAGAGCATGGCGCCGAAAATCAGCATCGCGAAGACGAAATGCGGCATCAGCCAGATCGGCGGCGGTGAGGTGACACCGGGATAGAAAGCGGTTTTGACCATGTACCAGCCCATAGAGGCTTCGAGCGCGCCGGCGGCAAATAATGCGAGCAGCCAAAATGCGAGGCGGTTTGATACCCTGCCGCGGCGCCAGAACAAGGCCAACGGCACGAGAAAAACCAACCCCATCAGCCGGCCCCAAACACGATCGAGAAACATCGGCCAGAACAGGGCCTGAAACCCAGCCAGATTCATCGTCGGGTGGAGGATTTTGAACTGGGCTGTCTGTTGATAGAGCCCGAACATACGCAGCCAGGCGGCGTGGGTGAGTGGCGGGATCACGCCGAAAAAAGGCTGCCAGACGAGCACGCTATATCCCGCGCCGATGGTGCGGGCATGACCGCCGCCGGCCACCATGCCGAAGATCATGACACAGATAACCAGCAGCCAATTGCCGACCAGGCGATCGGGCTTGGCGATCATGTCGGGGCGCGGCCGCGCAGTTCAAACACAGCCCAGACGGCCGCAGACAGCAGCAGGACAGCGTTCATTTGATGCAGCAAGCCGAGATTCATGTTTTTGGAAACCAGCGTCGAGACGCCCAGGACATATTGCGCAAACACGAGTACGCCCATTGCCAGGAAGGCATCGCGCGCGCGGGACGGCAGATCGGCCCGCAGGCCGGAGACGAAAGCACCGATGGTGACAATGGCGGTGAGCGTGCCGAGCAGACGGTGGTTCCATTGGACGGCCGCTTTATTGGCAAACCAATTCAGCCAGAAGGGATGCAAGGCAGCATAGTCGGGCGGGATCAGTTGGCCTTCCATCAGCGGGAAATGGTTGTGCACGAGATAAGCCCGGGTGCCGGAGACAAAGGTGCCGGCGAACAGCGCCAGAGCGATGGTGACGATACTGGCGATGGCCCAGCGTCTGGGCGCCCGCCCGGCCGGCACATAATCGACGGTTGGTTTGCTGACGACCAGAGCGGTCCAGAAAATAGCGATGCAGAGCAGCACGGCGGCACAATAATGCAATGAGAGGCGCCAGGGTGTGACGACCACGTGGCCCGGCTCGAACCCCGAGGAGACCATGAACCAGCCGATCAAGCCTTGCAGAGCGCCGAGCGCAAACAGCAAAGCGAGCCAAGGGCGCAAACGGCGCTCCAGCCGCCCGGTCAGCCAGAACCAGACCAGCGGCACACCAAACACAAAGCCGAGCAACCGACCCCACATGCGATGAATATATTCGGGCCAGAAAATCGCCTTGAACCCAGCCAGATCCATGTGCGGGTTGGCGATTTGATATTGCGGGATGGTTTTATACAAGGCGAACATATGCGCCCAGGCGGCTGTGGTGAGCGGCGGGATGACGCCCGAGATGGGTTGCCAGACCATGATGGACAGCCCGGCATCATCGTTCTGGACATAGCCGCCGATGCCGATCATGACGATGATGACGGCGTAGGTCGCGAACAGCCAGAGCGAGACGAGGCGGCGATTGGCCACGCTGGAAGCGCGACCGGATTGGCGCTCGGGCACATGGGTGCGTGCGTCCAATGCGAGATCAGTTGGCATAGGCAACCTTTGAGATATGATTGAGGGTCTTATACATGCTTGATGGCTAGGTGGCACCCGGTTTGAGGTTTGACAACCTCCTGTCTCGGGCAAGGATGAACGGGTTTAGATGAATTCCTTGCGGACAAGGATGTTACTTGATAAGGTTACCGTTAACGGTAGCTTAGCGCATAAGCGGTATGGCCAATGATTGAATTTTGGCCGAGCCGCACTGCGCAAACAATGCCTTGGGTGGGAGAACGGCCATGGATATCATCGTGCAAACGGAAACAATCGCGTCTGATCCGGCGATCAGGCCCATGCCGGCGGCGCAATTGCTGGAAGACAGCGTGCGCAAATTCGGCGCGCGGCCGGCACTGGATTTCCTAGGCAAGCGATATAACTGGTCGCAAATCGGCGCGCTGGCAGACAAGGCGGCTGCCGGTTTGCAAACACTGGGCGTGGGGCGCGGCACGAAAGTGGGGCTTTGCCTGCCCAACACGCCGTATTTTGTCATCATGTATTACGCGATCCTGAAAACCGGCGCGACAGTGGTGAATTTCAACCCGCTTTATACCGAGCGCGAGATTTCGACCCAGGCGGAGGATGCCGGGGTGAGCGTGATGGTCTCGATCGATCTCGCGCTGGTCCATGAGAAAATCGGCAAACTGGCAGCGACCGGTCTGTTTAAGCATGTCGTCATGTGTTCGTTCACCGATATTCTGCCGGGGGTGAAATCGGTCCTGTTCCGACTATTCAAGAAAACCGAGTTGGCCAGCGTGCCGGTCGGCGTGCCGTATATTCGATTTGCAGACCTGATTGCCCGCGGGAATAAGCCAAAGCCGGTCAAAATCGACCCGCAGAGCGATATTGCGACATTGCAATTCACCGGCGGGACGACCGGGATTCCCAAGGCCGCGATGCTGACCCATGCCAATATCACCAGCAATGTGCAGCAGGTGCTCGCCTCGGGCCCGGCGGTTGAAGAGGGCCGTGAGCGAATTCTGGGCATTTTGCCGTTTTTCCATGTGTTTGCGATGACGTCGGTGATGAATCTGGGCGTGGCTACCGGGGCCGAGCTGATTTTGCTGCCACGACTCGATTTGAAAATGCTGATGGCGACGATCAAGCGCACCCGTCCGACTGTTATGCCCGGCGTGCCGACCCTTTATGCGGCCATCAGCAATGCCGCCGCGGCGAAGGGCGGGATGGATTTGAGTTTCATTAAATTCTGCGTCTCCGGCGGCGCGCCGATGCCCGGGGAAGTAGCGGACCGGTTTGAGGGCCTTTCGAAATGCCATGTGCTGGAGGGATATGGCTTGTCGGAATGCTCGCCCGTGGTCTCGGCGACACCTCCGGGCGGGGTCCGGCGTGGATCAGTCGGCCGGGCCCTGGTTGGAACCAAGATTGAAATTCGCGATCCCGACCACCCTGAGACCTTGATGCCGCAAGGCGAGAAAGGCGAGATTTGCATCCGCGGACCGCAGGTCATGGCCGGCTATTACAAACGGCCCGATGAGACGGCGAAAGTCTTTATTGATGGGGCATTGCGCACCGGCGATATCGGCTATCTGGACCCGGATGGGTATTTGTTCATTGTCGATCGGATCAAGGATTTGATCCTGTGCGGCGGCTATAACGTTTACCCGCGCGTGATCGAGGAGGCGGCTTATCAGCATCCGGCCGTGCAGGATGCCATCGCGATTGCCATACCCGATTCTTATCGCGGCCAGGCACCGAAATTATTCGTGACACTCAGACCCGAACACAGCGCAACAGCGGCTGAAATAAAGACATTTCTGGTCGAGCATCTCAATAAGATTGAGATCCCGAAAGAGGTCGAGATCCGCGACTCGCTGCCGAAAACGATGGTCGGTAAATTGTCGAAAAAGGAACTCGTCGCCGAAGAGGCAGCGAAATTGACGCAGAAATCTGCCGCCTGACCCGATGAAAGCGCCGCAGGAGGGGATGACAAATGATCAGCCATCACCTATACGTAATAGCGACGCTCTTTACGTTACCTCCAGGAATGATTCATGTTTGTCTTTCTTTCGGATGACCAAGATACAAAGACAGGACAGGACATGACGACAACAAAATCGCTAATGGCCGCAACCGGCTCGGCGCGGCATGCGGCTGCGACCTCGCCGGCTCCCGGCAGCCAAGGGGCCGGCCAGGCAGCCCTTTATTCGGTGAGCCAACTGGCCCGCCAGCTCGGCGTGACCGCGCGGACGATACGCTTCTATGAGGATAAGGGGCTGATTACGCCGCAGCGTGCGGGGACAACGCGGGTTTACACTCACCGTGACCGGGCACGGCTGATGCTGATTTTGCGCGGCAAAAGGCTGGGGTTCTCGTTGCGTGAAGTGAAGGAATTTCTGGATCTGTACGACATCGACCCGACCCAGCATGTGCAATTGCGGCAATTGATGATCGGCGTGCGCAAACGGGTGACGAAATTGCAGGAACAGCGCACCGCCTTGGAGCAGAGCCTGCAGGAATTGCTTGATATCGAACAACAGGTCGATGCGGCGTTGAAAGCGCGCAGTCTATGACCCCAAGACCTTAACAACCAGTCAAACACCGGAGACTTTGTATGATCAATGTCGTGATCGCGGGTTACGCCCGCTCCCCCTTCGCGCCGGCCAAAAAAGGCGGGCTTGCCCGTGTGCGGGCCGATGAGATGGCCGCCGAAGTGGTGCGCGCGCTGATCAGCCGGACCAAGGTGAATGCCGCCGATATCGAAGATATCATTGTTGGTTGTGCATTCCCCGAAGCTGAGCAAGGGCTGAACGTGGCCCGTTTGATCGGGCTGCTGGCCGATTTGCCGCTTTCGGTGGCCGGTCAGACGGTGAACCGGTTCTGCGGTTCATCGATGTCCTCGGTGCATATTGCCGCGGGTGCGATTCAGATGAATGCCGGCGAGGTGTTCGTGGCAGTAGGTGTGGAAAGCATGTCGCGCGTGCCGATGGGCGGGTTCAACCCGATGCCGTCGCCGAAATTATATGCCGCCAAACCGGCTGCTTACATGGGTATGGGCGACACGGCGGAAAATGTCGCGCGGCAATGGCAGATTACCCGTGCAGCCCAGGAAGAATTTGCTCTCAAGAGCCATCAAAAAGCTGCCGCTGCGCAGAGAGATGGCCGGTTTGCTGCGGAAATCGTGCCGATCAATAACGGCAAGACCATCATCGAGCAGGATGAGTGCATCCGTGCCGACGCATCGCTCGAAGGATTGGCCGCATTGAAACCGGCATTCGATCAGGCCGGCACGGTGACCGCGGGCACATCATCGCCGCTGACAGACGGCGCCTCGGCCGTGCTGGTCTGCTCGGAGGATTATGCAATGCGCAATGGCCTGACGATTATGGCGCGGATAAAATCCATTGCGGTAGCCGGTTGCGCACCGGAGATTATGGGCATTGGGCCGGTTGCCGCATCGCGCAAGGCGCTGGCGCGCGCGGGCATCACCGCAAAGGATTTGTCAGTGGTCGAGTTGAACGAAGCCTTTGCAAGCCAGGCGATGGCCTGCATGCGCGACCTTGAAATTGATCCGGCGATTGTGAATTTCGATGGCGGCGCCATCGCCCTTGGCCATCCGCTCGGTGCGACCGGCGCACGGATCACCGGTAAGGCGGCGGCCGTGTTGAAGCGCGAAGGCGGCAAATACGCGCTGGCGACGCAATGCATTGGCGGCGGCCAGGGTATTGCGACCGTGCTGGAGGCCGTCTGATCCATGCGCGAGATCAAACAGGTCGCCGTGATCGGCGCCGGCGTTATGGGGGCGAGTATCGCCGCCCATGTCGCCAATGCGGGCGTGAAAGTGAAACTGCTCGACATCGTCAAGCCAGGATCCAATAACCGCAATGCGATTGCCGAAGGAGCAATCGAGAAATTGAAAAAAGCCAATCCGGCGCCGCTGATGGGCAGCAAGGCCGTGCGGTTGATCACAGCAGGCAATATCGAGGATGATCTGGCCGGGCTCGCTGATTGCGACTGGATTGTCGAGGCGGTGATCGAAAGGCTCGACATCAAGCAGGATTTGTATCGCAAGCTCGATGCGGTGCGCAAACCGGGCTCGGTGATTTCGTCCAACACCTCGACGATTCCATTGGGACAATTGACCGAAAACATGCCGGCGGGATTGGTGGCGGATTTCTGCATCACCCACTTCTTCAACCCGCCGCGTTATATGCGGCTGCTGGAACTGGTAACAAGCGACGCGACGGCGCCCGATGCCGCCGATGCGATCGAGACATTCCTGGATGTGAAGCTCGGCAAGTCGGTTTTGCGCTGCAAGGATACGCCCGGTTTCATCGCCAATCGGATCGGCACCTATTGGATTCAGAGTGCGATGGTGCTGGCGTTGGATATGGGGCTGGAAGTCGAAGAGGCCGACATGATCATGGGCCGGCCGATGGGTTTTCCAAGCACCGGGATTTTCGGATTGATGGATCTGGTCGGCATCGATCTGGGGCCGCATGTCAATGCGTCGCTCGCGCGCTCGCTGCCGCCGAGCGATGCATTCCATACGATGAATCGTGATGTCTCGATGATCGAGAAAATGATCGCCGAGGGATATACCGGTAAAAAGGGTAAAGGCGGGTTCTATCGCTCGACCAAAGGGGCTGACGGCAAGCGGATCAAGGAGACCTTGTCGCTGCAAGCCGCGATGGCAGGCAAATTGGAATGGCGGCCTTCGATCAAGCCGGATATTGCCGAGGTGAAGGATGCCAAGAAGGACCTGAAAAAACTGGTCGGCTCGCTCAAAAAACCGGGCCTTTATGCCTGGGGCGTGCTGGGCAGAACGCTGGCTTATGCCGCATCCTTGATGCCGGAAGTCGCCGATGACATCACCGCCATCGACGAAGCGATGCGGCTTGGATACACCTGGAAATATGGTCCATTCGAGTTGATCGATCAGCTTGGTGCTGATTGGGTGGTGAAAAATCTGGCCCAGCTTGATATTCCCGTGCCGCCGATTTTGCAGAAAATCGGCGCGGGCAAATTCTACAAGGTCGAGGGCTCGAAATTATTCACCTTCGGGCTCGATGGGCAGTATCACGAGCTCAAGCGCCCGGCCGGGGTGATTCTGCTGGACGACATCAAGCGCGGCAGCAAACCCGTGATCTCGAACAAATCCGCCGCCGTGTGGGACATTGGCGATGGCGTGCTGTGCTTTGAATTCACCACCACAAAATACAGCAATGCGCTCGATGGCGACACAATCGGGTTGCTGGAGAAGACGATCGCGCTGGTCGAGAAAAGCTATAAAGCGCTGGTGATTTATAACGAGGACCTGAAGGCCGGGCCTGGACGTGAACGGTTCTCGGTCGGTGCCAATATCGGGCTTGCCATGTTCGCCGCAAATATTCGTATGTGGGGCACGATCGAGAAATCGATCAAGGAAGGCCAGCGCGCTTACCGCGCTTTGCGCTACTCGAAGTTCCCCGTGGTCGGCGCGCCATCGGGCATGGCGCTCGGCGGCGGTTGCGAGATATTGCTCCATTGTGATTCGGTGCAGGCTTATGCCGAAACCTATCTGGGCCTGGTGGAGCCCGCCGTGGGACTCATCCCTGGATGGGGCGGCTGCGCCACTCTGCTCACCCGTTGGCAACATGCAAAAGATGCCCCCAAAGGCCCGATGGTTGCGGTTGCCAAAGTGTTCGAAATCATTTCGACTGTGACTGTCTCGAAATCCGCGGCCGAGGCTATGGAGCTGAAATTCCTCCGCCCGAGCGACGGGATCAGCATGAATCGCTATCGCTTGCTGGCCGATGCGAAAGCCAAAGCCCTCGCTTTGGTGCCGGGCTATGCGCCACCTGAGCCGCTTACGCTCAATCTGCCCGGAAAAACCGGGTTGGTCGGGCTGAAAATGGCGGTCGAGGGCTTCCATAAACGCGGAATCGCCACAGATCATGATGTGACCGTTGCAGGGCAACTGGCTGAGGTGCTGAGCGGCGGGGATACAGATTTTCTCGATGTCATGGAGGAGACCGCTGTGATGGATTTGGAACGGCAAGCCTTCATGACATTGATGCGCACCAAGGAAACCCAGGCGCGCATCAAACACATGATCGATACCAATAAGCCACTTCGTAACTGAACCGGAGATAAGACCATGCCGATTTACAAGGCGCCCCTCGATGATATGCGGTTCGTGCTGCACGAACTTTATGATAGCAAAACGATTGCCGAGTTGCCGGGTTGTGAGGAATTCAGCCCTGAATTGATGGACAGCGTTCTGGAAGAGGCCGCTAAAATGGCCGAGGAAGTGCTGTTTCCACTCAACCAGAGTGGCGATCTTGAAGGCTGCACCTATGAAAATGGTGTGGTGCGAACACCGAGCGGCTTCAAGGAAGCCTATAACGCATTCCGTGATGGTGGCTGGACAGCGATGGGAGCATCGCCTGAATATGGCGGCCAGGGCATGCCCATTGCCGCGGCCATGCTGGTTGAAGAAATGCTATGCTCCGCCAATGTCGCCTTCGGCCTATATCCAGGCCTGAGCCATGGCGCTTACTTGGCGATTCATCATCACGGATCGGATGAGCAGAAGCAGACTTATTTGCCCAATATCGTCTCGGGCAAATGGTCTGGTACAATGTGCCTGACCGAACCCCATTGCGGCACCGATTTGGGCATGCTGCGCACCAAGGCTGTACCCGCTGAGGACGGATCATACAAAATCACCGGCAACAAAATCTTCATCTCCGCCGGCGAACATGATTTGACCGAGAATATCATTCATCTCGTGTTGGCCCGCCTGCCCGATGCGCCCGCCGGGGTAAAAGGCATCTCGCTTTTCGTGGTGCCAAAATTCCTGGTCAAGGAAGATGGCTCATTGGGCGCGCGCAACGGCCTGCAATGCACATCTATCGAACATAAAATGGGCATCAAAGCTTCAGCCACTTGTTCGATGAGCTTTGATGATGCGACCGGTTGGCTCGTGGGCGAGCCGCATAAAGGCCTGCGCGCGATGTTCACCATGATGAATACCGAACGCCTTTCGGTCGGCATTCAAGGCCTTGGTGTTGCCGAAGTCGCCTACCAGAACGCGGTGAATTATGCCCGCGAACGCATCCAGGGCCGCTCGCTCACCGGCGCCAAAATGCCCGAGAAGCAGGCTGATTCCATCCTGGTGCACCCCGATGTGCGGCGCATGTTGCTGACCATGCGCGCTTATATCGAAGGCTGCCGTGCGATGGCCGGTTGGGTGGCGCGCGAGATTGATATTCTGCACCGCTCGACCGATGAAGACGCCAAACTCATCGCCGATGATTTCACCGCGCTGCTGACCCCGGTGGTGAAAGCCCTGTTCACCGATTTGGGCTTCGAAATCGCCTCCACCGCCCTGCAATGCTATGGCGGCCACGGCTATATCCGTGATCACGGCATGGAACAATATGTCCGTGATGCGCGCATCTCGATGATCTATGAAGGGGCCAACGGCGTGCAGGCGCTTGACCTTGTAGGCCGGAAGCTGCCGCAAGATGGCGGCCGCCTGCTCGGCCGCTTCCTTGATCCTGTGATGGAATTCATCGACGCCCATCAGGACGATGAAGCCCTCGAAGCCTTTGTCCCCGCTTTGCAGACAGCGCTTGAGCATCTGCAAATCGCGACCGGCCACATCATGGAAGTCGGCATGTCGAACTATGATGAAATCGGCGCGGCATCGGTTGATTATCTGCGCTTGTTCGGCCTGGTGGCACTCGGGTTCATGTGGACCCGCATGGCCGCTATCGCCGTGCATAAAGTCGATGACGAAAATCCGCAGAAGCAATTCTACGATGCGAAAATCGGCACCGGTAAGTTCTTCATGCAACGCCTGCTGCCGCAAACCGGCGCACTCCTTGCGGCCATCCAATCCGGCTCCGAGACCATGATGGAATTCGCCGACGCTGCGTTCTGACCACCAGGATTAAGCGCAAGACCGCGGGGGCTATGCCCCCCGGTTTGGTAATTGAGGATTACTGAGGCGATACCTTGGACCAATATCATTTTGGGTGAAGGCCAGGAGGCAAAGTATCCTGGCCTTTCTTTTTGCCCGATCCTCAGATGGCGATGCGGACGCCGAGTTCGACCACGCGGTCGGAGGGGATGCGGAAAAATTCCGTTGATGATACGGCGTTACGCACCATGAACAGAAAAATCCATCGGCGGAACCAGCGTAGTTTGGGAACCATGGCGGGAACGATGGTCTCGCGGCCGAGGAAATAGCTGGTTTGCATGGGGTTGAAGTTGATGCCGCGGTCTTTCAGGGCTTCGAGCGCGCGGGGGATATTGGGGCTTTCCATAAATCCGTAGGAGAGCAGAACGCGGTAGATACCCGGCGCCATCTCTTCGGACGTGCAACGCTCTTCGGCATCGGCGAGCGGCGTGTCGAGGGTTTTGATGGTCACGAAGAAGACGGTTTCGTGCAGGACTTTATTATGTTTGAGATTATGCAGCAGGGCGCCGGGAACAAAGTCCGGGTTGCCGGTGAGAAAAACGGCAATGCCCGAGACACGGACGATGCGTGATTGCGGCAGGCGTGCGAGGAAAGAGGCAAGTGGCAGGGAATCCTGTTGCCAGCGTGCAAAGAGCAAGCCGCGGCCGCGCCGCCAGGTGGTCATGAGGGTGACGATGCTTAAGCCGATGGCCAGCGGCACCCAGCCGCCTTCAACGATTTTCAAAGAGTTGGAGAGGAAGAAGACCAGATCGACGATGGCGAAGCTGCCGAATATGGCGATGACTTTCCAGCGTGGCCAGCCGAATTGCCGGCGAAATACAAAGACGGCAAGGGCATTGGTGCACAGGAATGTGCCGGTGACGGCGATGCCATAGGCCGAGGCCAGTGCGTTGGATGAGCGGAACACCAGAACCAGCATTAATACGCCGATGGCGAGCAGCATGTTGACTTGCGGCACATAAATTTGGCCCTCCTCGGCTTCATTGGTGTGCTTGACCACGAGACGGGGAACCAGACCGAGTTGGATACATTGGCGCGAGAGTGAGAAGGCGCCGGTGATGACGGCTTGGCTGGCAATGATGGTGGCCAGGGTGGCCAGAATGATCAATGGAATTTGTAGAATATGCGGAGCGATTTTATAGAACGGGTTGTCGGCTGCGGCGGGGTTGCTGATCAGCAGGGCGCCTTGGCCGAAATAATTCAGCACCAGACAGGGTAGGACAAAGAACGTCCAGGCGGCGCGAATAGGTTTGGCGCCGAAATGGCTCATATCCGCATACAAAGCCTCTGCGCCGGTCACGGCGAGCACGACGGCACCGAGCGCCACGAAGGCGATGAAATCATGGTGCATGATAAAGTGGATGCCATAGCCTGGAATGAAGGCTTGCAGGACAAACGGATGCAAGAAAATCTGGTAGGCGCCGAGCGCACCGATGACGACGAACCAGACCAGCATAATCGGGCCGAACAGGCGCCCCACTGCGCCGGTGCCGCGGCTTTGGCCCGCGAACAGCATGAGGATGACGGCGATGGAGATGGGCAAAACGAAAACGCTCAAGCCGGGGGAGACGACCTCCATGCCTTCGACGGCGGAGAGCACAGAAATAGCCGGGGTGATCATGCCGTCGCCGAAGAATAATCCGGCCCCGACAATGCCGATGAGGCCCAGATATTGCCTGACTTTGGGAGATTTGGCGCTGCGCTGGGCGAGCGCCATGAGGGCCAAAATACCGCCTTCGCCATTATTGTCGGCGCGCATCACGAAGCGGACATATTTCAGTGTGACGACGATGATCAGCGACCAGAAAATTAGCGATAGAATACCAAATATATCAGTATATTTGAGCCCATTTTTCGTAAAGTAGGTGAGGCTTGCCTGCAGCGCGTAAAGCGGTGAGGTGCCGATATCGCCGTAAACGACGCCGAGGACACCGATGAGCGATGCAATTTTGAGCCCGTCGGGCCGGCCATGTAGGTTTGCCATTGGGCGCAGCACTAGCCTGTTTGCGGTGCAGCGGGCAAGGCGGCACGTTGACCGGGCCGGTTGTTAGATCAATATTGGTTTAGATGGAATCACGTGACTCCAGCTAAACCAATGACATTGATCGGAAAAATATGGCTAGAGCGGGTGCGTGATAACGCATCACGGTCTAGCTGCCGACGCCTATGGCCGGGACCTCGTTGGTCATGTCCGCGAGTACTTCCGCGACGTGGCGGACTTTGACATTGCTGCCCTGGCGGGAGAGCTTGCCTGCCATGTTGAGCAGGCAACCCATGTCGCCGGCCAGCAGCGTGTCGGCGCCGGTGGCATCGATGTCGGCGGTTTTATCCTCGGCCATGCGGATCGAGATATCGGGATATTTCACGCAAAATGTGCCACCGAAGCCGCAGCAGATTTCCGGCTCCGCCATCTCGGTGAGCTTCAGGCCGGCGACACTGGCGAGCAGCGTGCGGGGTTGGGTTTTGACGCCGAGTTCACGCAGGCCGGCACAGGAATCGTGATAGGTCGCGCGGGCGGACAGGGTCGCGCTGACGCTGGTTTGCTTCATGATATCGACCAGAAAGCTGGTGAGTTCATAGGTGCGGGCGGCCAGCGCATCGGCCCGGGCGCGCAAATTCGGATCATCGTCGAACAGCGCCGGCATATGGGTGCGCAGCATGCCGCCGCATGACCCTGAGGGCACGACGATATAGTCATAGGCGCTGAACGCCTCGATGAACCCGACCGCAAGATCGCGCGTGGTGGCGCGGTCGCCGGCATTGTAAGCGGGCTGGCCACAGCAGGTTTGCGCGCGGGGCACTTCGACATCGCAGCCGGCTGCTTCGAGCAGCTTGATGGCGGCGAAGCCGACGGTGGGGCGATATAGATCGACCAGACAAGTAACGAACAAGGCGACGCGCGGTTTCGGCTGGGTCATTTCGAGATGTTAGACGCACCGGATTGATTTGTCATGAGGTGGGGGTGGCTGCCGCAGGGCGCGGCAGTAGCAAATACATCGCACCGTTTTCGTGCAGATGGCCGGCGAGGGATTCCGCCGCCGGGCCGCTGCCAGCGAAGAGATCGGCGGCATGGGCGCCATTGATGCCGCCGCCGACATCCTGCGCGATGGTTAAATGATCAAAGCTGGGAGTGGCCAGAAAAACCGGCGTGCCGAGCGGAATATCATGGCTGTCGACGGCGATGGTGCGCCGTGGCGTCAGAGGCACGCCGAGCGCACCCGGCGGGCCGAGATGGGCGGGCACGCCCTGGAGGATTTTGAAGAACACATAGCGCGGGTTCTGGTTCATCAGCCCCTGCGCTTGGGTCGGGTGGGCTTTCAGCCAGGCGGAAATGCTCTGATAGCTGACATTATCGGCCGCCAGATCACCCTGCTTGACCATGATCCGGCCGATCGGGACGTAAGGCTGGTTGTTCTGGCCATCGAAACCGACCCGAACCATGCTGCCATCGGGCAGGGTAAGCCGGCCGGAGCCTTGGATTTGCAGCATGAAGGCGTCGACCGGATTGGCGAGCCAGGCGATAGGGTGGGCCGATGCATCGAGCGCGCCATCATTGATCTGTGCGCGGGTGAGATAGGGCGTGCCGGGGATCAGATCATTCGGCTTGCTGTAAAGGGGCACGGAAAAGCCCGGGCGCATGGTCAGAGACGCCGGAAAATCGGGCTCAAAATAACCGGTCAGTAATACCGGACCGTCGATTCGATAGGCCGCGAAATCGGCGTTGAAAAATTGCCGTGCGGCGGCTTGGTCACCCGGAATGACCGCGCGGCCGGCGGCGCACGCGGCCCGCCATTGCCCAGCCTGCCCTGCCATGGTGGCGGCGATGCCGGTGCCGCCGAGTTTTTCGTCCTCGGGAGCGACATCGAGCACGGCGCATGAGCGTACGAAGCTGGCCAGGGCGGCGGCTTGATCATCCTGATCCCAGCCCGGTATGGCGCTGAGACTGACGGGGGTGAGGCTCATGCCGGTTGTCGGGCCGGACGGCATGGTGCAACCGCCCAGCCCAGTGAGTGCGAGGGCCAGGCCAAGCCAGTTCCGTTTCATGGGTTAACCGCTGCGCGCCGCAGCCAGCCGCCAGACCGGATCTGCCGCACCCAGCTCACGCTCGAAAGTCCAAAGATCGATGATCTCGGTTACGGCTTCGGTGCCGGCAACGATATCGCCCTTCGGGTCGGTGGTGACGTTAACCTGGTCGGAGACGAATTTGACGATGATGGCGGCGTGGCGGCCGAGCAGATGGGCATCCTCGATACTGGCGCCGAGAACAGCCTTGATTTCGGTGCGCTGTTTTTCCTGCGCCGTCTCGCGGCCCGAAATAGCCTGTTCAAATGTCGCATAGACCGAGTCGCTGAGCAGGCCGCGCAGGGTGGGGCGATCGCCGGCGGCAAAGGCGGTGACGATCATGCGGAAGGCCTGTTCGGCGCCGGCAAGAAAATGCGCCGGTTCAAACTGGCTGTCCATATTGCCGATCTGCGCCAATGTCTGACCGAGCGGCGAGGATTGGGAGGGCGTGGCCCGTGATGGCGCCGAGGCCACAGGCTCGGCCCGGCCGTCGATCACCTTGCCGCTGATCGGTGCGGCACCCGGCTGGCCCGGCAGAGGCGCCCGCTCAAACCCGGTTCGCTTGCCCAGCACGCTGCGCAGCCGGAGGATCAGGAACCCCGCCACCAGCCCCAGCAGAACAATAACCACGGGAAAACTCATTTGACCCTGCACCGATTTAACCCTTCAAACTTTAATCTGACTCAGAGATACGAGCGCCCCCCCGGTTCGGCAACTTGATTTGCGGTAACGTTGGGCCGGGGCTATTTGCAGCACATGATTCTATTCCGGCATGGCCAAAGTTTGTTTAACCTGCATTTCACCCAGACCAAGCGTGATCCAGGTATTGAAGACCCCGAATTGACCCCCCTCGGCCTCCAGCAGGCGCAGGATGCGGCCGACGCGCTGGCGGCATATCCGATCAGCCACGTCATTGTCTCACCCTATACCAGAGCCTTGCAGACCGCAGCGCCGTTGATCGCCAGCCGTGGGGTGAGCGTGCAGGTGACTGACATGGTGCGCGAACGTTTTGCCTTTTCATGCGATATTGGCAGCTCGCCCAAGGCGCTGGCGCAACGCTTTCCGGCCCATCAATTCGACCATCTGCCCGATCCGTGGTGGCCTGGCGGCTTCGAGCCGGCTGAGGCGACCATTGCGCGCGCCGGGCAATTCCGGCGCCTGATGGCCGAGCGGCCGGACCACGAGAACATTCTGCTGGTCAGTCATTGGGCCTTTATTCTGGCTCTGACCGGCACATCGGTGATGAATGGCGAGTATATTTCGTATGACCCGACAACCAAGGCGCCTGAGCAGATCATCTGGAGCCATTGAGCGCGTGGGCACCTGCTAATCGAGCACCGAGATCATATCGCCGGGCTGGATGCTGCCTGGCACAGTGACTTCGGCGAAGACCCCCAGATCTGCGTGGCCGAAATTCTGTTCGAGTTCGCGGATGGGGTTGGCGTCCCGGACCGCGGTTTCGGGGTTTACCATGGTGGCGGCGCAGCGGATCGTGCGGTCAGTGACCAGCAACCGCGCGGTGCCGATGGCGAGTGTTTTGCCGATCCAGTTGAACTCGGCCCAGGGCTCGATATCGGTAATATAGAGATTGGCGCGAAAGCGCAGCGGGTGGCGAGGGGCGCCGACGGCGGCCTCCAGAGCGTGGATTGAGCCCAGGCCGATCAGGCTGATCACCTGGGTTTGGTGGTCACAGAAACTATGATCCGGCACATAGTAGAATTCCGGCACGCCGCGGGCGGCATCGCCCAGGAAATCGCTCAAATATTGGCCGATGACGGCGCGGCCCTCGATGGTGAAGGGCGATTCGACCAAGGCGCCGCCATGGGGCGTCCAGAGATTGAGTTTATGGGTTGGTTCGTCGAACGAAGCGCGGATGGCGGCGATGCCCGGATCGCGCATGAGGCACATGAAATTGGTCTTGGCGAGCCAGGCGGGGTGTGCCGGGTCGAATTTTGCATCCCCTTGGGCCAATGCAAACGCACGGTCCCACGGGATAGAACGGCCAGGGGTCAGGGTGGCGGTATCCAATGTTTCCGGCGTCAAACCTTTGACCGGATAGCGGAACAGACTTTCGATTTGCATGGGTTTCACCTCTTGAGCCTGATCAATGCATTGACCATTTACCGGGTGCAAGTTCGCCGCATTGCCCGCTTGGGGATGGGACGGGCAGTCGCCTTGAAAGGGACAGGACAGAAACATGGATTTTGAAAAATTTACCGAGCGCGCGCGTGGCTTCGTGCAAGCGGCGCAGACCATTGCGATTCGTGAGTTTCACCAGCAGATCACGCCCGAACATTTGCTGAAGGCCTTTGTGGATGATGAGGAAGGCGCTGCTTCAGGATTGATCCGGGCGGCCGGTGGTGATCCGCAGGCTGTCAAGCAGGCAGTTGATGCCGCCATCGCGAAATTACCCAAGGTACAGGGCGGTGGGGCGGGCCAACCGCAGATTACCCCGGATTTAGTGCGGGTGCTGGATGCCGCACAGACAGCCGCGACCAAAGCCGGTGACGAATATGTCGCCCAGGACCGGGTGCTGGTGGCGCTGGCCGCGAGCGACACGCCAGCCGGACGGGCATTGAAGCAAGCCGGCGCATCGGCCCAGGCACTCGACCGCGCGGTAGCGGACATTCGCAAGGGCCGCAAAGTCACCAGTGCGACGGCTGAGCAGAATTTCGACGCGCTGAAGAAATATGCCCGTGACGTGACGGCTTTGGCCCGCGAGGGCAAACTGGACCCGGTTATTGGGCGCGATGAGGAAATTCGCCGGGCGATACAGGTATTGGCGCGACGGACCAAGAATAACCCTGTGCTGATCGGTGAGCCGGGCGTCGGCAAAACCGCGATTGTCGAAGGCCTGGCATTGCGTATCGTCAATGGTGATGTGCCGGAGGCGCTGCGCGGCAAAAGATTGCTTTCGCTTGATCTGGGCGCATTGGTGGCCGGCTCGAAATTCCGCGGCGAATTCGAAGAACGCTTGAAAGCTGTTCTGAAAGAGATCGAAACAGCTGAGGGTGAGGTGATTCTATTCATCGATGAGTTGCACACGCTGGTCGGCGCGGGCAAGGCCGATGGTGCGATGGACGCGTCGAACTTGATAAAGCCTGAGCTGGCGCGCGGTGTTTTGCATTGCATTGGGGCGACGACATTGGATGAATATCGCAAATATATCGAAAAGGACGCGGCCTTGGCGCGGCGCTTTCAGTCGGTATTTGTCGATGAGCCGAGCGTTGAAGATACGATCAGCATTTTGCGCGGTATCAAGGAAAAATATGAGTTGCATCATGGTGTGCGCATCACCGATGCCGCCTTGGTAGCAGCGGCTACCTTGTCCAACCGTTATATCACCGATCGATTTTTGCCAGACAAGGCCATCGATTTGATGGATGAAGCGGGATCGCGCTTGCGGATGCAGGTGGATAGCAAGCCCGAGGCGCTTGATGAGTTGGACCGGCGATTGATGCAGTTGAAAATCGAGCGCGAGGCGTTGAAGAAGGAGACCGACCCGGCATCGCGCGATCGGCTGGCGAAGTTGCAAAGCGAGCTTGCCGCACTTGAAGAGAGCTCGGATGCGATGTCGGCCGCGTGGAAAGCCGAGAAAGAAAAAGTGGCTGACCGGCAGAAGCTGCAAGAGCAGCTCGACCAGGCGAAAAGCGAGGTTGAGATGGCGCAGCGCAAAGGCGATCTGGGCCGGGCTTCGGAATTACTCTATGGTAAAATCCCTGATATTGAAAAGAAACTTGCCGCACAGGATGATACTGGGCGGCTGATGAGTGAGGCTGTGACCGAGGAGAGCATTGCCTCGGTTGTGTCGCGTTGGACTGGCATTCCGGTGGACCGGATGTTGGCCGGAGAGCGCGAGAAATTATTGCACATGGAGGATTCGCTGCGCCGACGCGTCGTGGGACAGGAAGCCGCTTTGAAAGCGGTTGCCGATGCCGTGCGCCGGGCACGGGCCGGATTGCAGGACCCGAACCGGCCGATTGGGTCGTTCCTGTTTCTGGGCCCGACCGGCGTTGGTAAAACTGAATTGACCAAAGCCTTGGCTGAATTTTTATTCGATGATGAGCGTGCCATGGTGCGCATCGACATGAGCGAATTCATGGAAAAGCACGCGGTCTCACGCTTGATCGGTGCGCCGCCGGGCTATGTGGGTTACGATGAAGGCGGGGTTTTGACCGAGGCGGTCCGGCGCCGGCCATATCAGGTTATTCTGTTTGACGAGGTGGAGAAGGCGCATGAGGATGTGTTCAATATTCTCCTGCAAGTTCTCGATGATGGACGGTTAACTGATGGCCAGGGACGAACAGTTGATTTCCGTAACACCATCATTGTTTTGACCAGCAATCTGGGCAGTGAAATTCTGGCAGCACAGCCCGAAGGTGAGGATGTGACCGTGGCCGAAGCGCAGGTGATGCGTGTGGTGCGCGGCCATTTTCGTCCTGAATTTCTCAATCGGCTTGATGAGATTGTGTTGTTCCGCAGGCTGCAGCGCGCCGAGATGGCGTCGATCGTGACGATCCAATTGGCGCGTATGACCTCGCTGCTGAAGGACCGAAATATCAGGCTCGATCTGGACCAATCGGCACTCGATTGGTTGGCGGATGCCGGTTATGATCCGGTTTATGGCGCGCGCCCACTCAAGCGGGTGATTCAACGCGCCATGCAGAACAAGCTCGCCGAACTGATTTTGCAAGGCAAGATCAAGGATGGTGAAATGATCGCGGTATCGGCCGATGATGACGGGTTGACATTCGCGGTGGCTGAACCGGTCGCCTGATCGACCGGGGAAGCGGCGCGCACCGAGGGGTGGATTGGTGAAGCGTCCGTTCAGGGGACGAGCTTCGATCTTGCGCGCTGAACGGCAGCGCCGTAAGAATTTTCTCGAGCGGATCGTTGTAAAGCGATCCGCTCTGGAATCATTTTGCGGATGATGCGCGTGGCGTGGGTTCGCGTTCATCGATGCGCTCGGCCATGGTGCGGAGCATCCTGCAAAACGCCAATGTTGCCGGCGAGAATGCACGCTCCTTTGATGAGGTGATTCCGATACGCCGTTCCAGATCAGCGCCATCGAGATCGAGCAGCTTGATCTCGGGCAGCGGGAATGTTTTGGCCATCAATTCGGTGACGAAGGCAATTCCAAAGCCGGCGCGAACCAATGCCACGATGGTCAAGGAATTGCGTGACTGCATGGCGGGACGGAACTTTAGATCAGCGTTTTCGAATGCTCGTTTAATGGTCGTCCATGCGGCGGATTCGGGTGGCATGGTAATCAGCGGCAGGGCGGCGATGTCCTTAAGCGTGACGTTGTGCTGCTCGGCCAAAATGTGGCCAGCCGGGACCGCGAGCAGGAAGCGGTCCGTGAAGAGCAATTCAAAATTGAAGGCTTTTTCATCCGGCTCGAACGGGATGATTGCGATATCCACGTCACCGCGTTGCAGGCGTTCGAGGGCATGGCCGTAGAAATCGTCGTGCAGGACGATCTCGACTTTGGGATGTGCGGTATGAAAGCTGGCGATGACGCCCGCGAGGAAGCCGGCGGCCACAGAGGGAGAGGTGCCGATATTGATCCGCCCGCGTCGCAGATTGGCCTCGTCCCGCAACTCATCCACCAGGCCGTGCAATTCGGCGATGACATTGCCCAGCCGTGCGCGCAGCCTCTCACCGGCGTGGGTGATCGTGACCCGCCGGGTCGTGCGGTTGAACAAAGGTACGCCCAGATTCTCTTCAAGATGACTGATGCGGGCGGACACAGCGGGCTGGGATAGTCCGAGCGCGGCGCCCGTGCGGCTGAAGCTGCCGGTTTCGGCCAGGGACAAAAAGGCTTCGATTTCAGATGGTGTCAGATTTATTCGCAACATCGATAAGATGATAGAATTATCAAATTTCTATTTCAATCCCGGTCATGTTTAAGCTTTGGTTAAGTCGACAATACGAGATCGACCGGAAATGGGTGAAGAAATTGTCCATCATGTCAGAGTCTGTCACTAAAGATCATACAATACGCGGAAGTGTGAACGCAGGCGCCCGGCTTGACCGGCTGCCACCTTCGTCATTTCACCGAAGGATCACGGTGCTGATCGGCACCGGGATGTTCATCGATGCTTGTGACATCTATTTGGCGCCTGGCGTGCTGGGCGCGCTGGTGAAGTCCGGCTGGTCGGACGTCGCGACGAATGCTTTGTTTCTGTCCGCCACATTCGGCGGCATGCTGGTCGGCACATTGTCCAGCGGGTTTATTGGCGACCGGTTCGGCCGCCGATTTTCGTATCAGATCAACCTGCTTATTTTCGGCATTGCATCGCTGCTGGGCGCTCTCGCACCGAGCATGAAGATCCTGATCGGGCTGCGGTTTATCATGGGGATTGGCCTCGGGGCCGAGATTGTGGTGGGCTATGCAAGCCTGAGCGAGTTCATCCCGCGGACGGTGCGCGGCAAATACGTGACGATACTGGCGGCATTGACCAACCTTGCCGTCGTCGTAGCAGGTTTCGGCGGCGTGTTGATCATCCCGACGATCGGCTGGCGCTATATGTTTGCCATCGTCGGTGCGGCAGCGCTGGTTGTGTGGTTCATGCGCAAGAATATGCCGGAGTCGCCGCGCTGGCTGGAAAGCCGCGGTCGTTTTGCCGAGGCCGAAACGGTGCTGAGCGGGATTGAAAGGGAGGTGGCGGCAGGCGGGGCGCTGCCGCCGGTGGTGCCGGTACCCATCCCCTCGCCAGACCGGTTCCGCGACCTGTTCGGCCCTCGTTTGCGGGGCCGGTTGCTGCTGGGAGCGATTATCAGTGCAGTTGGCAGCGCGTCGCTTTACGGGTTCCTCTCCTGGGTTCCGACGTTTCTGGTCAAGGAGGGAATCACCCTCACAACCTCCCTGTGGTTCACGGCCATGATGGGGCTGGGCGCGCCACTTGGTGCGCTGCTTGGGTCATTCGTGGCAGACCGGTTTGGCCGGCCGCGCGTGATCTGCGCGTTTACCTTGGCTGAGGCAGCGTTTGGTGCGGCCTATCCGTTCGTCGGCACCGGGACCGAGGTGATGGTGGTGGGATTTGGCCTGACGCTGTGCAGCTTCGCCCTCGTGGCCATTGGTTATGCGCTTTATATTCCAGAGCTTTTTCCAACCTCGCTGCGATTGCGCGGAACCGCCATGGTGGGCAGTGTCGGACGGTTGACCGGGATGAGCGTTCAATTCGCTGTCGCCTCGACGTTCGGCGCCTTTGGAGTCGAAGGGGTGGCGACCGGGCTGGTCTGCATGCTGCTGGTTCAGGCTGCCGCGGTGCTGTTGCTGGGGCCGAACACCAGCGATCGTTCGCTCGAAGAAATCGCCTCCAATACCGAGACAGCGCCAGAGCGAGATCGTCACGGATTATCCACGACATAATTTACCAAATTGGAGACCTAAAATGGACATGCCAACGATGGCAGAGCAACCCGTGACCGACCAGCTCCCTGGGATCGTCGATTGCGATGTGCATCCTTTGTTTGGCGACGGGATACGCAGCCTTTATCCGTATATGCCGGACGCATGGAGGCAACGTTTCCTGCGCAAGCGGGCGCATCTGGCGGGTAGCGGACTGACCTTGCGGTTCGCACACCCCAATGGCACGGTGGTTCGTGACGATGCCAAGCCGGAGGATGGCGGCCCCGCAGGCAGCAGTCCGCACTTCGTGGTGCGCGACCACCTCGATCCGCATGACATATCGTTGGCATTGCTGAACAGCCTGCAGTCAGGCTCGCTTTGCGCGGTTCATGCCTCCGTCGATGAAAGCATCATCATCGCATCAGCCGCCAATGACTATTATATTGATCAGTGGCTCCCGGTTGACGCACGCCTTATATATGCGCCCGTTGTACCATCGCAGGATCCGATTGCGGCGGCAGCGGAAATCCGGCGGGTGGGCGGGCATGCGCAGGTGGCGGCCATCGCTGTGCCGCAAATCGCGATCCTGCTCGGCAATCGTTACTGGTGGCCGATCTGGCAGGCGGCGTGCGACATGGACCTACCGGTTCTGCTGCACGTCACAGGATCGGAAGGGGTTTATAACGGCGCACCGATGCCGGCCGGAGGCATGCCTGATACCTATATCGAACGCTATGTCACCCTTGGTCAGGGCGCCGAAGCAAACCTCAACAGCATGATTATGAACGGGCTATTCGAACGCTTTCCCAAGCTGCGATTCCTGTTTGTCGAATACGGGTTCGTATGGCCGATTCCGGTGATGTTGCGCATGGACCGGCTATGGCGCGGCCTGCGACATGAAGTGCCGTGGGTCAAGAAATCACCGATCGACTATGTCAACGAGCATGTCTGGTTCACCACGCAGCCGATCGAAGAGCCGCGTGACCCGCGCGACCTGGAGCGCCTCGTCAAAATGGTCGGTGTGAATAATCTCTGCTTTTCAACCGACTACCCGCACTGGGATAATGATATGCCGATGCAAGCGCTGCGATCGCTGGAGAAGGGCGACCGCGAACAGATTTTGCGGTGCAACGCACGTAACGTTTTGCGGCTACCGCGCCTGGGAGCCGTGAAATGAGCGCGCCGGTGCGGCAAAGTCTGGAGGTCGCCGCGGGTCCTGAGCAGAGCTTCACGGCGGGTAAATTTGTGATCATCGACATAGGCAGGCATTCGGTCGGCATTATCCGGCTGCGCAACGGCGACCTGAGAGCGGTGCTCAATTTATGCCCGCATAAAGGGGCGCCGATTTGCCGCGGCATTGTGGGCGGGACGTGGCCGCCCGCTATGCCCGACGCGCTGCGCTTCGATCAGGACGGTGAGGTTCTGGTATGCCCCTGGCATGGCTTCGAATATGACCTCCAGGATGGCCGGGAGATGTTCCGCGAGAAGCCGACGCGTCTGCGATTTTTCCCCGTCGCGGTGCGCGACGGTACCGTCTACGTCACGGTATGATCAAGCACATTGCAATCTGACTGCGAAGGAGACGATCAACATGCAACATGCAACCAAGCTCCGCGTCCTTTTGGCTGCCAGGCCGATGGTGATTGCGCCTGGCGTCTATGATGGAATCACGGCAAGGCTTGTTGAACTGGCCGGCTTCTCGGTGGCCTACATGACCGGCGCCGGTACCAGCCTATCGCTGGGTTATCCCGATTTGGGCCTGCTTACCCTGACAGAGATGGCCGACAATGCCGGCATTATTACCCGCACGATTGACCTGCCGTTAATTGCCGATGCTGATACCGGTTACGGCAACGAGCTGAATGTCACGCGCACCGTCCGCGAATATGAGCGCGCCGGCGTTGCCGGGATGCATTTGGAGGATCAAGTCTCGCCCAAGCGCTGCGGTCATCTGGCGGGCAAAGAGGTTGTCGATCGCGACGAGTTTCTGGCCAAAATTCGCGCCGCGGCAGCGGCCAGGCGCAACCCCGATTTTGTGCTCATCGCCCGCACCGACAGCCGGGCCGTGCTTGGGCTGGATGAAGCGATATGGCGCGCCAATGCCGCACTTGGGGCCGGCGCTGATATCGCATTTGTCGAAGCAATCCCCGATCTCGCGGAATTGGCCGCTGTGCCGCACCGGGTGAATGGACCTTGCCTGCTGAACATAGTGCAAGGCGGGAAGACACCGGAGGTCAATCTACTGGACGCTGAGGCGATGGGCTATCGTCTGGCCATCATGCCGAGCTTGCTGCTCAGCACGATGATGGAGACGGCCGAGACTGTGCTGCGCCAACTGAAGGAGACGCATCAGCCGCCGGCAGCGGCAGGCAAGATGAACGTTGCCGACCGCTTCCAACGCTTCCGCTCTGACGAATGGGATGCGCTGCGCAACCGCTTTCGCGAGACGGCCGCACCGCAGGCGGCCGAATAGTGGCTCTGATCGGATCATCGAGCAGGCATGATGGTGGGATTTCGATGATTAAGAAGCGGGCAGCATATGACGATCGCTGTTCCGACCGGCTTTGACCAATTGGCCTGGAATATCATGACCGAGCAGCTTGGGTAATGTGCGCGAAACCTCGATGAGTGCAGCCAGATCGACATTGGTGGGGATGCCCATTTCTTCCAACATGTTGACCAGATCTTCGGTGCAGATATTGCCCGTGGCGCCGGGCGCGAACGGGCAGCCGCCCAGGCCACCCAAAGCAGCATCGAACCGCCGGGCGCCCGCCTGGTAGGCGGCCAGAACATTCGCCAGCCCCATGCCGCGGGTGTTGTGGAAATGCAACGTGAGCGCATCGGGGCCGATGAGTTGCAGAACATCACCGACCAGGGCGGCAACCTGCTTCGGATTTGCCATGCCCGTCGTATCGGCGAGGGAAATGCCATCGACACCGAGATCCATGTAGCGGTGAACGATGCCGAGGATTCGGGCGGCGGGTTGCCCGCCTTCGAACGGACAACCGAACGAGGTTGCGATCGAGCCGTTGATGATCCCGCCGGTGCCTTCTGCCGCTTGCATGATCTGCTCAAATCCGGCGAGCGACTCAGCGCAACTCATGCGCATGTTCGCTTTGTTATGAGTCTCGCTGGCTGACATCACCATATTGATTTCATCGGCTCCGGCTGCCAGGGCGTTCTCGGCGCCGCGCCTGTTGGGCACCAAAGCGGT